>CAYNJD010000185.1:0-6705 GCA_964397355.1 uncultured Mycobacterium sp.
CGGCGGCGCCGGCAGCGCCGCCGGCGACGGCGGTGACGGGGCTGACGGCGGTCACGCCGTCAGCGGCATGCACCACCTCACCGGGCCTTCTTCGGGATTGATGGTCACCAACGGCGCAGCCGACGGCGGTGACGGCGGCAATGGTGGCGACGGTGGCACCGGCGGTAGCGGTGGCGACGGCGGGACCGGAGGTGCCGGTGGCGTCGGCGGTGCGGCGCAGGCGTTCGGCTTCCAAAACGGTGCGCACGGCGCCGGCGGGGCCGGCGGCAACGGCGGCAACAGCGGGGCCGGTGGCGACGGCGGGGCCGGCGGCAATGGCGGCATGGGCGGTGTCCCCACAACCGGGGCGTTCACCAGCGTCGGCGCCGGCGGTGACGGTGGGGCCGGCGGACACGGCGGGGATGCCGGCGCGGTCGGCAAGGGCGGCGCCGGCGGCGACAGCGGCGGCGGCAACCACGGCGCCAACGGTGCCGACGGCCAGCTGCCGGCGGCCAGCGGCAACGGCGGCCACGGCGGTGACGGCGGCGACTCGGCCGGCAATGCGGCGGATTCCACGGTCGGCGGGGTGGCCGGTGGCCAGGGCGGCGACGGTGGCGACGGCGGCAATGTCGGCAACGGCGGCGACGGTGGTGATGGTGGCTACGGCGGCTACGGCGGCTCGGGCCTGAAGGCCGAGAACGGCGACGACGGCGGCAACGGCGGCAACGGCGGCAACGGTGGTGCCGGCGGCGCCGGCGGCGACGGCGGGTCGATCTCCGGCAACGCCGGCAACGGTGGCGACGGCGGCAACGCCGGTTCCGGTGGCGCCGGCGGTACCTCGCTGGGTAGGGCCGCCGACGGCGACTTCAGCACCGGTGATGGCAACGGGGCGCGCGGCGGCGACGGCGGTAACGGTGGCGACGGCGGCACCGGTGGTGACGGCGGCGCGGCCGGCCAGGTGCTCGGCACCGGCGACGCCGGCACGGCCGGTGACGGTGGCCGCGGCGGCTACGGCGGCACCAACGGCGGTGGTGGTGGTGGTGGCACCGGTGCGGCCGGCACGGCCGAGCACCCCGACGGTGGCAACGGCGGCGATGCGGGCAACGCCGGCGAGGTGGGCCACGGCGGTGCGGGTGGCAGCGGCGCCAACAACGGCAACGCCGGCGCCGACGGCGCGCCGCGCACCGCCAACAACGGCGGCGGTGGCTCCGGCGGACGGGGCTATGACGCCACCGAGCCGGGCACCAATGGTGGTAACGGCGGCAACGGCGGCAACGGCGGGACCTACAACAGCAACGGTGGCTCCGGTGGTGCCGGCGGCAACGGTGCGCCCGGAACACCGGGCGACCCCAACACCGGAGACCCGGGCACCCCCGGCGGTCAGGGCGGCAACGGCGGTAACGGCGGCAACGGCGGCACCGTCTCGGGCAACGGCGGCCTCGGCGGCCGGGGCGGCAACGGCGGCGTCGGCGGTGCCGGCGGCAGCGGAATTCCGGGCGATGACGCCACGGCGCCCGGCGAGACCCCGACCCCGGGTGGCACCGGCGGCCAAGGCGCCAACGGCGGTGACGGCGGCGACGGTGGCCAAGGCGGCTCGGCTGTGGGCGACGGCAAAGGCGGCGCGGGCGGTGCCGGTGGTACCGGCGGCAAGGCCGGCGCCGGCGGTGTCGGTGGCCAAGGCGGCGATAACGCCGACGGCCGCGGTGCCGACGGTGGCCAGGGCGGCGACAGCGGCATCGGCGGTAACGGCGGTGACGGCGGCGACGGCGGGCTCGGTGCCGGCGGCGGCGCGAACGGTCCCGGCGGTACCGGTGGCGCCGCGGGTTCGCGGGCCGGCAGCGTCGGCGGCGGTGCCGGTGGCAGCGGTACGCCCAACGGCTCCACGGGCGGCTATGGCGATCCCGGCAGCGCCGGCGACCCGGGCGACCCGGGCGTCACGCCGGCGCCGTAACCGCGCCCCTCAGCGCGGGCGGGTCAAGCGTCCAACCGACCTAGCGGTATGAGCGTCGGCTGCGAACTCGTACCGCCCGCGCTGACATGCTGACCATGCACGTCAGCGCCGTCGCCGACCGAGGCCCGCTGGAATAGCTAGGCGCAGAAGCTCATTAGCCGGCAGCTCACGACGACGCCGCATCGACCCAACGGATCATGGCCATCTTTGGCATTTCCACCGACTAAGAAAAAATAGCGGTTAACCTAAGCGACACGTTAGCCGTGGTTCGGAGTTGCCTCAGTCGGGGAGGTCCTCATGTCCGGTCGTCGTCCGCGCAGATTCCAGGCCCGTCGTCGTAGTCGGGTGATCGGTGCTGGTAGTGCCCTCGGGGCGTTCCTCGCCTTCGGGATGGCGCCGGCGGCACCGGCACACGCCGATATCGACGAGGTGCTCGTCGACCTGCTGGGTCAGCAACTGGGGGAGGCCGTCGTCGCCCTCGGCGACAACTTGGGCGATCAAGACGCCTGGCAGGTGGTGCTGGACCCGGCTGGCTGGGGGGCGTTCTTCGACGGCCTCGGCGAGCAATCGACCTGGGATGCGGTGCTGGCCGACCTCGATCTGGACGGGCTGAGCGGCGCGGCCGATGCGAGCGTGCCGGGCTCGGCGGCCTTCAGCTGGGACGAGATCGACTGGCTCAAGCCGTTCGGTGACGGCGCCGATGGCACCGCGGCCGACCCCGACGGTGGTCCCGGTGGCTGGATCTATGGCAACGGCGGCGACGGCTGGGACGCCGACGGTACCGACGGCACCGATGGCGGCGACGGCGGCCAGGGCGGGCTGTTCGGGGGCGACGGTGGCGACGGTGGTAACGGCTATGACGGCGGCGACGGTGGTGACGGTGGCGCTGCCGGACTGTTCTCCTGGTTCAGCAGCGGTGGCTCCGGTGGTGCCGGTGGTGCAGCCCTCACCCCCGGCGGTGCCGGCGGCAACGGTGGTGCCGGTGGCGACGCGGCGCAATGGGGTCTGTTCAGCACGGCCGGTGCCGGTGGTGATGGCGGTGCCGGCGCCGCCGGTGCCGCGGGTGCGATCGGTGTGGCGGGCCAGGCCGGTGGCAACGGCGGCAACGGTGGCGCCGGCGGTAAGGGCTCGATGGTCTTCGGTGCCGGCGGCAACGGTGGTGCCGGCGGCGCTGGTGGCGACGGTGGTGACGCCAACGGCGCGACGGGCACCGCGGGCCTCGACGCGGCGGCCGGCAGTGGGGAAGACGGCGGCGCCGGCGGCACCGGCGGCAACGGCGGTATTGCCGGTGACGGCGGCGCGGGTGGTGCCGGTGGCGCTGCCGGGGCCTCGACGAACGGCACTACGGCGAACGGGGGTGCCGGTGGTGTCGGCGGCGATGGTGGTGATGCCATCGGCGGAACCGGTGGCACCGGCGGGGATGGCGCCGGCGGTTACGGCAACCCTGGCCCGCTCCCCGATCAGCCCGATCCGGCGACTGGGTCCAGCGGTAACGGTGGTTCCGGTGGTGCCGGCGGTAACGGCGGCACGGCGGGTGCCGGTGGTGTCGGTGGCGCCAACGGTGACGGTGAAGGCACGGCTGCCGGCGGTGCGGCCGGGTCGGCTGCAGGTGGTCAGGGCGGTCAGGGCGGCAAGGGCGGTGATGGCGAGGGTCAGATGCTGAGCCTTGGGTTCCTATGGCAGACCGGCGGCATGGGTGGCACCGGCGGCACCGGCGGGCTCGGAGGCACCGACGCACTCGGCAACGCGAGCCCGGACGGCGCCGGTGGCGACGGCGGTGCGGGCGGCGCCGGCACCGGCAAAGTGGGCGCCGACGCGACCGGCACAGCCACCGGTGGCCATGGCGGTGCCGGTGGCGCCGGCGCAGCGGGCACCGTCGACGGGCCCGGCCACGGCGGTGGCGGTGGCGGTGGTGGCGGCGGCGCGGCGATCATCGCCCTCAACGGTGGCACCGTCACCGGCACGGCCACCGGCGGCGATGGCGGGGACGGTGGTGACGGCACTACCACCGCGGCCGGCGGCAACGGCGGCTACGGCGGCTCCGCACTCATTTCCGTTACCGATGCGACCGGCAGCACCACCGGGCAGGCCACCGGTGGCGCCGGCGGCGACGCGATCGGCAACGGCACCGGGGGTAACGGTGGCGAGGGCCTCGTTGGCTCCGTCGGCCCCGGCAGTACCGCCGCCGGGACTGCGCTCGGCGGAGCCGGGGGTGACGGTATCGACGGCGGGACCGGCGGCAACGGTAACTCCGGCCTCGTCCTTGCCGATCACGGCGGCACCGTGACCGATGCCACCGCTACCGGCGGGGCTGGAGGCGACGCGGACGGCGCCGGTGCCACCGGCGGTGACGGCGGTACGGCCAGGGTGTCCGCGCTGAACGGCAGTGTCACCGGCAGTATCGCGGTCGCCGGGGGCGGTGGCGATGCTCTGGGTGGCGATGGCGGCGATGGCGGTTCGGCGGAGGTCGCCGCTGCTGACCCGAGCGGCCCGGCCGGCACGCAGATCGTTGACGGCACCTCGACCGGTGGCAATGGCGGCGACGGCGGACTGAACGGCAGCAACGGCGCGGCCGGTGGTGACGGTGGTGCCGGCGGCGACGGCATCATCTGGCTGTCGGGCGGTCAGACCTCGACCGATGGCGTCAGCTCCGGTGGTGACGGCGGTTCCGGCGGCGACGCTTCGGCGCCGGGCGCCGGCGGCAGCGGTGCCGGCGGCGATGGGGGCAGCGGCGGTAGCGGCGGCAACACCGCAGGCGGGCAGGGTCACGGCGGCGACGGCACCGACGGCACCGACGCCCAAGCCGACGGCACACCCGGTGTCGACGGCACCGACGGCGCCAACCGGCCGTAGCGATGGACCAGCTGCAGCAGCCATAACCATGCCGCAATGTGATGTATGTTGTGATGTATGCGACGCACCAACATCTACCTCGATGAGGAGCAGACGTCGAGTCTTGACACCCTCGCCAAGCAGGAGGGCATCTCGCGCGCCGAGCTGATCCGGCGGATCGTCGACCGCGCGCTGGCGGGGGCCGACCGAACCGTCGGCGCGGATGTGGCTGCGATCGAGGAGTCTTTCGGAGTGTTGGCTGACCTGGAAGCTCCGGTGCGCGGGCGGGGTGCCCGGGAGCGGCACCTCGCGGAGATCTGGGGTCGGCAGCGGTGATCCTCGTCGACTCCGACGTGCTCATCGCTCACCTGCGGGGCTACGCGCCGGCGCGGGACTGGTTGATTCAGATCAGGAGCGTCGGCCCGGTGGCGATCAGTGCGGTGTCGGTCGCCGAGGTCGCGGGCGGTATGCGTTCTGCGGAGCGACAGGCGGTGTGGCGGCTGCTGTCGGCGTTCTGCGTCGAGGCCGCAACCGAGGCCGTCGGTCGTCGTGCGGGTGAGCTGATGCGCCGCTACCGGCGCAGCCACCACGGAATCGGGCTGGGGGACTACCTGATAGCGGCCACCGCCGAGGTCAACGGCCTGGACTTGGCGACGCTGAACACCCGGCACTTCCCGATGTTCCCCGACCTGGCAGCACCCTTCACGTTGAACTGACCTCAGCGCACCCGGAAGATCAGCGTCCGCTGCACGATGAAGTTGATGACGGTCGCGGTGCCCTGCGCGGCCACGAACGCCACCGGCAGCGCCCACCGCTGGTAATCGAGTAGCGCCAGCACCAGGTGGTTGATCCCCACCTGCACCGCGAACGTCAGCGCGTACAGCGCCATCACCGCGATGAACCGCCCGGTGTTGGCCGAGGACTGGAATGTCCAGCGCCGGTTGATCAGGTATGCGGTGATGGTGCCGGCGATGAAGCTGACCGCCTTGGCCAGGTCCACCTTGACGCCGAAGCCCAGATACAGCAGCAGGTACAGCCCGAAGTCCACCACCGCCGACATCGCCCCGGTGACCAGGAAGCGCCACACCTGGGTCGACAACGGCAGCCGGGTGTTCGTCGCAGCGGTCTCGGTCACCCGGGAAGCTTAAGTCCTGCGATGTTTCCCGCCTGCCACCAACGCTCGCGCGCACCCCGCAAACCCTGGGCGTTAACTACTTTCCGGTCAGTTGCCGGGCGGGCCCATGCGATCGGGTGCTGCGCGGTGGGCTGCGTGGCGGGATCGCCGAGCTGGGAAATCCGCCGGGCAGTAAATTCTCCGACCGCCTGCCGGTGGTCGCCGGCACCCCGCCGGTGCGACCGTAAAACCGACGCAGCCGGTGCTTTTTGCGTGTGGCACAGAATTCAACCAACCGGTCGGGAACCGTAAGTTGGCAAAGAAAATGCCGGTTATGTATAAGCGATCGGGAGCCAACTATCAGGATCTAAAAGTGGAGGTCTGCGCGGCGGACTTCGACGCGATTACCCGGCAAACATCCAGTATGACCCGTGTAATCGATGTTTCACAGTGGCTCGAAATTGGAGTTCGGATAAGGCTTCACACTCGCAACCGGCGTCTGTTACCTTAAGTGCCCTTAGGTGTTTTTAATCTCCATCAACTGCTGCACTGTCGCCCGAAGGAGAAATCATGTCGCCGAAGAATTTCGCCGGGAAGAACGGGAAGAATGCGCGCCGCACCAGCCGTGCGATCGGCGCGACAAGCGCGGTGGGAGCTTTCCTCGCATTCGGCATGACGCCGCTGACAGCAGCGCCGGCCCGTGCCGAAGGGTTCGACGAAATCTTCGAAGACCTGCTCGCCCAGGCGTCGGCATGGTTCGACCCCGGTGCATTCGAGTCGTCGGTCGTCGACTTCGGTGCGCTGTTCGGTGGCGATGTCGCGGGCTCGG
>CAYNJD010000186.1:0-6698 GCA_964397355.1 uncultured Mycobacterium sp.
TGCAGGCTGGCGTGCAGGATGTCGGGGGTGTTGACGAACAGGTTCGGCCGGCGGAAATCGGCGAGATCGGCGATCTCTTCGCCGAACTCGGTCAGCTCGGCTTTCGATGTGCGCCAGGTGAAGTAGGTGTAGGACTGGGTGAAGCCGAGCTTGGCCAGGCCGTACTGGCGGGCCGGCGGGGTGAACGCCTCGGACAGGAACAGCACGTCGGGGTCGACGTTCTTGACGGCCGCGATCAGCCAGATCCAGAAATCCGGCGGCTTGGTGTGGGGGTTGTCGACCCGAAAGACCTTCACGCCGTGGTTGATCCAGAACCGGACCACCCGCAGCACTTCGGCGTACAGGCCGGCCGGATCGTTGTCGAAGTTCAGCGGATAGATGTCCTGGTACTTCTTCGGCGGGTTCTCCGCATAGGCGATCGTCCCGTCCGGCAACTCGGTGAACCACTGCCGGTGCTGACTGGCCCACGGGTGATCCGGCGCGCACTGCAACGCCAGGTCCAGCGCGACTTCCAGGTTCAGCCGGCGAGCAGCGGCGACGAAGTCGTCGAAGTCGTCGAGCGTCCCCAGCTCGGGATGCACCGCGTCGTGGCCGCCCTCGTCGCTGCCGATCGCCCACGGCGAACCGACGTCGTCGGGCTGGGCGGTCGCGGAGTTGTTGCGGCCCTTGCGGTGTAGTCGACCGATGGGGTGGATCGGTGGCAGGTACACCACGTCGAACCCCATCTCGGCGATCCGGGGCAGCGCCGCCGCCGCGGTGGCGAACGTGCCGTGCACCGGATTGCCGTCGGCGTCCCAGCCCCCCGTCGAGCGCGGGAACATCTCGTACCACGCGCCGCGGCGGGCCAGCGGCCGGTCCACCCAGACCCGGTGGACCTCGCCGTGGGTGACCAGCTCCCGCAACGGGTAGCGCTTCAGCAGCTCGTCGACCTGCGCCGATAGTGCCGGCGCCGCCCTGGAAACCGGGTCACCGGGGGCGCGCAGCGCGGCTGCGGCCGCCTGCACCGGCCGGCGATGCGCGGGCGGTACGCCGGCCGCGGCGCGGTCGAACAACCCGGCGCCGATCAACAGGTCGTTGGACAGGTCGGCCTCGCCCTGACCGGCGTCGAGCTTGGCGGTCACCGCGCTTCGCCAGCTCTGCAGCGGATCACCCCAGCCCTCGACCCGGAACGCCCACAGGCCGACTGCGTCGGGGGTGAAACGGCCGTGGAAGACGTAGGCGTCGAAGCCGGTCTCCATCGGGAGGTGCAGCGGTTCGGTCCCGGGTTGCTCGGCGGGCGATTCCCCCGGCCGCGGATAGTGGCGCCCCAGGTAGCGCACCACCAGCGTGGCCGCGACCGCGTCGTGGCCTTCGCGCCACACCGTGGCCCTCACCGGCACGGTCTCGCCGACCACGGCCTTGGCCGGGTAGCGGCCACACGAGATCACCGGTTCGACGTCGTCGACCTCGATACGGCCTGCCACCCACACTCCGTTCGTCGTCGGGCTAACTCCGCCCACCGTAATCGGCGGCCGCGGCGACCGGCGTGAAGCTGCCGGTTCGCAACCGAATCGTCAGGCGGTCCCAGCTTCGCCTCGCCTCCGCCGACCCTTCGGGCCGACTCCGGCGAGGCTCGCTGAACCGCCGTGACTATGCGGCGGTCCCAGCTTCGCCTCGCCTCCGCCGACCCTTCGGGCCGACTCCGGCGAGGCTCGCTGAACCGCCGTAAGGTGATGACACGTGAAGGCTCTCCGCCGGTTCAACGTTCGCGCACACCTGCCTGATCGGCTGTTGGAACTCGAGCAACTGTCGATGAACCTGCGCTGGTCCTGGGACCAGCCGACCCAGGACTTGTTTGCCGCCATCGACTCGGAGGTGTGGGTCGGGTGCGGACGCGATCCGGTGGCACTGCTGGGTGCGGTCAGCCCCGCCAGGCTCGACGAACTGGCCGCCGACGAGGAGTTCACCGCCCGACTCGACGCGGTGTCGGCCGACCTCACCGAATACTTGACCGAGCCGCGGTGGTACCAGCATCAGCAGGACGAAGACGCAGCACTACCGGCCGCCGTCGCATACTTCTCGATGGAGTTCGGCGTCGCCGAAGCGCTGCCCAACTACTCCGGCGGGTTGGGCATCCTGGCCGGAGACCATCTGAAGTCGGCGTCGGATCTGGGTGTGCCGCTGATCGGGGTGGGGCTCTACTACCGCTCCGGATATTTCCGGCAGTCGCTGACCGCCGACGGCTGGCAGCGCGAGACCTATCCGTCGCTGGACCCGCAGGGACTGCCGTTGCGGCTGTTGACCGATCCGAACAGTGCGTCGGGCAAGCCGGTGCTGGTCGAGGTGGCGTTGCCGGGCGTCGGCCGGTTGCGGGCACGAATCTGGGTGGCGCAGGTCGGCCGGGTGCCGCTGCTGCTGCTGGACTCCGACATCGGCGAGAACGAGCATCAGCTGCGCGGGGTCACCGACCGGTTGTACGGCGGCGACCAGGAGCACCGGATACGCCAGGAGATCCTGGCCGGGATCGGCGGGGTGCGGGCGATTCGGGCGTTCACCGAACTCAACGGCATGTCCGCCCCCGAGGTCTTCCACATGAACGAGGGTCACGCCGGGTTCCTCGGGATCGAACGCATCCGCGAGCTGATCGCCGAGGAGGGCTTGGATTTCGACAGCGCGCTGGCGGTGGTGCGCGCGTCGACGGTGTTCACCACCCACACCCCGGTCCCGGCGGGCATCGACCGGTTCGGGCTCGACATGGTGCGCCGCTACTTCGACGGCGACGCGCTGGCCCCCGGCGTGCCCGTCGAGCGGATCGTCGAACTGGGCGCCGAGCAGGACCCCGGCACGTTCAACATGGCCCACATGGGCCTGCGGCTGGCCCAGCGGGCCAACGGCGTCTCACGGCTGCACGGCCGGGTCAGCCGGGCCATGTTCGACGGGCTGTGGCCCGGCTTCGACGGTGACGAGGTTCCGATCGGGTCGATCACCAACGGCGTGCACGCGCCCAGCTGGGCCGCCGCACCCTGGCTGCAGCTCAGTCGCGACCTGGCCGCCACCGACTCGTTCAGCGAGCCGGCGGCATGGCGACGGCTGCAGCAGGTCGATTCCGTTGCGCTGTGGTCGATCCGCTCGCAGCTGCGGTCGCTGCTCGTCGACGAGGTCCGGCTGCGGCTGCTGCAGTCCGGGCTGGACCGCGGTGCGTCGGAGGCCGAGCTGGGCTGGATCGCGACGGCGTTCGATCCCGACGTGCTGACCATCGGGTTCGCTCGCCGGGTGCCGACCTACAAGCGGCTGACGTTGATGCTGCGCGACCCCGGCCGGCTGGAGCAACTGCTGCTCGATGAGGAGCGCCCGGTGCAGCTGATCGTCGCAGGCAAGTCCCACCCAGCCGACGACGACGGCAAGGCGCTGATCCAGCAGGTGGTGCGGTTCGCCGACCGCCCGGAGGTGCGTCACCGCATCGCGTTTCTGCCCGACTACGACATGTCGATGGCACGCCGGCTCTACGCCGGATGCGATGTGTGGCTGAACAATCCGTTGCGCCCGCTGGAGGCGTGCGGCACCTCGGGGATGAAGAGCGCGCTCAACGGCGGGTTGAACCTGTCGATCCGCGACGGCTGGTGGGACGAGTGGTTCGACGGCGAGAACGGTTGGGCGATTCCGACCGCCGACGGGGTGGCCGACGAGGACCGCCGCGACGACCTGGAAGCCGCGGCGCTCTACGACCTGCTGGCGCAGTCGGTGGTGCCGAAGTTCTACGAACGTGACGAACGCGGGGTGCCGCCGCGCTGGATCGAGATGGTGCACCACACGCTGCAGACGCTGGGCCCGAAGGTGCTGGCGTCGCGGATGGTGCGCGACTACGTCGAGCAGTGCTACGCCCCGGCGGCGCAGTCGCTGCGGCGTGCCTGCGAACCGGTCGACGGCACGCGCTACGGCGCGGCGCGCCGGCTGGCCGACTACCGCCGCCGGGTGGAGCAGGCCTGGCCGCGAATCGAGATCACCGACGTCGACAGCACCGGGTTGCCCGACACCCCGCTGCTGGGTTCGGAGCTGACGCTGACCGCCACCGTCCGGCTGGCCGGCCTGACACCCGGCGAGGTGACGGTGCAGGCGGTGCTGGGTCGGGTGAATTCCGGTGACAGCCTGGTGGATCCGGTCACCGTGGTGATGACGCACGGGGGCAGCGGCGCCGACGGAACCGAGGTGTTCCAGACGACGACCCCGCTGCCGGTCGCGGGCTCGGTGGGCTACACCGTGCGGGTGCTGCCGAGCCACCCGCTGCTGTCCGGCGATGCCGAGTTGGGTCTGGTCACGCTGGCAGGGTGAGGTTGCGTCAGGGGAAGCGTTGCAGGCAGCGGTCGAAGTCGCCGAGCACCCCGGTGCGGTAGGCGTCGATGCGGGAGAAGCCGGCCGGAACCGATTCACCGTTGATGTCGCCGGCGGCCAAGCCGTTGGTGAGCAGGCCGGCAACGGCTTCGTCGAGGTCGCCCGCCGTCAGCGCGATGATGCCGCCGTTGGAGGTGGTGACCCCCTGGGAGAGCCTGGTGGTGGCCACTCCGGTCAGGCAGGCGGTGCGCAGCGAGGCGGCCGCGTTGTCGAGGACCAACCCGCCGTGCTCGACTTGCACCGCCTGCAGGTACCGCGACATCAGCACCGAATAGGCGGTGTTGTCACCGGACAGGGTCGCCAGCTTCTGATCCTTGTTGGGCGTTCCCATGGCCTGCAGCGCCGGCAGGTCCACCGTAATGGTGTTGGTCGCCGGGCAGTACGACGCCGGAGAGCTGGGCCTGGCGTCGGCGCATGACGACGCCGTTTCGGCATCGAACGTCAGCCGCGGCGGCCTGGCCGGCGTGAACGCGATGTTCATGGCGTCGACGATGAGTCCCACCGATTCCTCGGTGACCGGGACCTCTCCGGTTTCGTTCTGCTGCAGTTGGACCGGCAGGTCGCCGCGCCGTTGTTCGATCTCCTTGGCATCGATGGACTTGCACGATCCGGCGCCATCGGTGAACCCGAATTGGAATGCCGAGATCCGTTCGAAGGCCGAGCCGTGCTCGTTGTCGCCGACGGTCTCGCCGGGGTTGAGCAGTGGGTCGCGCAACGCCAGCATCGCGGCCAATACGCTGTTCAATCCGTCACCGGTGCTGAGCGTGAAGCGCGGCGAGTCACCGTGGGCCACCCATCGCAGGTACACCCCGGCCAGGCAGTCGGCCTGCTGTTCGGCCACCAGGGTCGGGGTCTGGCGCCGCTTGGTGATGCCGGCCGTGCGAGCGATCGCGTGACCGTACTCGTGGGCGAGCACCATGGTGATCGCCAGGTCGCCGTAGATGCTGCGCAGCGCCGGCAACAGCAGCCGGCGATCCCACCCGATGGTGTTGTCCAGGTAGCAGTAGGCGGCGTTGATCAGCAGGAAAGTCCTACTTTTGCAGAACGTTCCGCGTAGTTGCCCGGGGTCCCAGGACAGCAGGGAATTCACCGGCACGAAATCGCCGTCGAAGGTGTTGGGATAGCTGGTCGTCCAGAACGCCTCGAGGTCGCTGACGGACTGGGCGGCAAGCTGGTCGATCCGTCCACCGTCGGTGCCGTCGACCTCCCGGCTTGGTGGCGGTGCCTCGGGGCGCAGCCCGGTGGGCCCGTCGGTCGCCTGCAGCCCGCCCACCCGGAACGGGTCGGCGAAGATCGACACCGGGGTGCCGTCGAGCATCCGGGCGCATCCGCTCAACAGCAGCAGCAGCGTGCACGCGGCGGCGAGAACGCGGTGCCTTCGGCGGGCGAGTCGCATGGCATCACACGATAGTGTGCTCAGCTGTCGCGCAGCCGCTGCAGCGCCAGCCGGACCTTGTCGGTGTCGGTCGTCGGCCAGAACGGCGGCAGCGACGCCCGCAGATAGCCGGCGTAGCGGGCGGTGGCCATCCGCGAGTCGAGCACCGCCACCACTCCCCGGTCGTCGAGGCCGCGCAGCAACCGGCCCGCGCCCTGCGCCAGCAGCAGGGCGGCGTGGCTGGCGGCCACCGCCATGAAACCGTTTCCGCCGTGGGCGCTGACCGCGCGCTGCCGGGCGGTCAGCAGCGGATCGTCGGGACGCGGGAACGGGATGCGGTCGATGAGCACCAGTGACAGTGACGGTCCGGGCACGTCGACGCCCTGCCACAGCGACAGCGTGCCGAACAACGAGGTGTCGTCGTCGGCGGCGAACTGCTCGACCAGCGCGCCGGTGGTGTCGTCGCCCTGGCACAGCACCGGGGTGTCCAACCGTTCGCGCATCACCTCGGCTGCGGCGCGCGCCGCGCGCATCGACGAGAACAGTCCCAGGGTGCGCCCGCCCGCTGCGGTGATCAGCCCGGCTATCTCGTCCAATTGCGCCGCCGTGCCGGTGCCGTCGCGGCCGGGCGGCGGCAGGTGCGCGGCGACGTAGAGGATGCCGGCCTTGGCGTGCTGAAACGGCGAGCCGACATCCAGACCGCGCCACTGCGCTGCCTCGGGGCCCGAACCAAGCGTCAGACCCCAGGCGTCGGCCATCGCGTCGAAAGAACCCCCGACGGTCAACGTCGCCGACGTCAGCACCGTGGTCGCCCGGCCGAACAACCGGTCGTGCAGCAGGCCGGCGACCGACAGCGGGGCCACTCGCAGCACCGGCCGCACCGAACCCCGGTTGTCCTCGTGGCTGAGCCAGACCACGTCGGTGCGCTCCGGGATCGCCGGTTCGAACGAAGTCA
>CAYNJD010000187.1:0-6698 GCA_964397355.1 uncultured Mycobacterium sp.
CCTGGTCGGCTCAGATCCAGCACGCCGCACCGGTTTCGGCGCTGCTGGTGCGCGCGCTGGAGCGCCACCGACCCCGGGACGACACCCGGCTGAGCCGGGTGGCCGTCGACCTGCTGGGGCCGGTCCCCGCCGAGGGTGCGCTGTGGGTCCGCGCCCAGGTCGAGCGGGACGGCAAGCAGATCGAACTCGTCAGCGCCGAGATGCTGGCCCCGGGCCCCGACCAGCAGCCGCGTGCGGTCGCCCGCGCCACCGGTTGGCGGTTGCAGACGCTGGACACCACCGAGGTGGCGAACGCTTCGGCGCCGGCGCTGCGGCCGGTCGGCGAGGCACGCGGCAACGACATGCACAAGAACTGGGACCGCAACTACGTGCACAGCCTGGACTGGCGCTGGCTGACCAAGCCGCTGGCACCCGGCGCTGGCGAGTCCTGGATCCGCCCGATCGTGGACCTGGTGGCCGACGAGCCGATGACGCCGCTGCAGCGGCTGTTCGCGGTGGCCGACGACGCCAACGGGGTCGGCACGAAACTCGACATCCGCAACTGGACCTTCCTGAACACCGACCTGGTGGTGCACCTGCACCGGATTCCCGATGGCGAGTGGATCGGGATCCGCGCCGAGACCAACTACGGCCCGGACGGCATCGGAACCACTCTCGGGACGCTCTTCGACGAGCAGGGTGCGGTGGCGGGGATCCAACAATCGGTGCTGGTGCGGCGGCGTTGATCAGGCCGGTAGCGCCGGCGAGAGCAACTCGACCAGGCGCAACCGCGGCCCGGTGATCATCGACGCGATCAGACGTCCGGCGTCCTCAGCGCACGCGACGCCGCCGGCAGGTGCCGATCGGACGGTCGAGGCCCGCACCTGGGTGCCGACGAACTCCGCGTCCAACGCCGTCGCCCAGGCGTCCAACTCCCGCCCACGGTCGGGCACCCCGGCCAGCTCCGGGCTGACCAACACGACATCGCCGGGCCCCTGCGCGATCATCGCGGGAATCACCTGTGTGGCAAGGATTTGTGCCCCCACCCGGCTTCGGTCGGCCGACAACCCGAAGTCGGTGATGAGCACGTCCGGTGTCCCGATGAGGTACTGCGCGGTGGCCAGGAAGCGGTCGATCGTCGCCGGGTCGGCGAAATCCAGCCGGGCGGCGAACGCGCTCCTTCCGCCCCGCCGTAGCCGCGCCGCGAATCGCTCGGCGCGGTCGGGTTGCCGGCTTCCGATCAGCACCAGGTGACCGTGCGCGACCAATCGCGCCGCCGCGGCCTGCGCGATCCCGGGCGCCTCGGTGACGATCATGACGGCGCGCTGCGGCCGCGTGCGGTCCTCGAGCGTGACTTGTGGTGCTTCGATCACGATAATTGCCCTACCGACCCGTCCAGTGGTCCCGCGACCGTGAGGAACGATGGCCAAGCACCGAACCAGCGTGACACTGACGCTATTTTTTGTAAAGTCTCCGGTATGACGCGGAGCACGGTGGACAGCCCCGATAGCTCGACCCGGCAGCGGATTCTCGCCGCCACCGCCGAGGTGCTCGGCCGCAACGGGATGACCAAGCTCAGCCTGTCCGAGGTGGCCTCGCAGGCCGGGGTGTCACGACCCACGCTCTACCGGTGGTTCGCCTCGAAGGAGGAGTTGGTCTCGGCGTTCTCCCGCTACGAGCGGCACATCTTCGACAGCGGGCTCAATCACGCCACCGAAGGTCTGAAGGGCATCGAAAAGCTTGACGCCGCACTGCGTTTCATCGTCGACTATCAGCACTCGTCGACCGGCGTGCGGATGATCGACATCGAACCCAGGCACGTACTCGGCGACTTCTCCCGGATCATCGTCCCGATGCGCGAAGGGCTGCAACGGATGCTGTCCGGTCCGGACGCGGCGGTGAAGGCCGCGGCGGCGATCCGGATCGCCATCTCGCACTACATCATCCGCAGCGACGACTCCGACCAGTTCCTGGCCCAGCTACGCCAGGCGGTAGGCATCAAACACCGCGATTAGCCGGGCGGCTCAGTGGAAGAGCACGGCGGCGTTGAGGTAGCCGGTCGGATCCAACGCGGTTTTGATCGTCCGCATCGCGGCGATGTCACCGGGTCCCCTCGACATGGACAGGTAGGCCCGCTTGCGGCTTCCCACGCCGTGTTCGGAACTGACGTTCCCGCCGCACTCGGCGATCAGCTCCATCATCGCGGCGTACAGACCCGGCTCGGCCGCCGCGGAGCAGCGCAGCACGTTGAAATGCAGGTTGCCCTCGCCGATATGGCCGAACAGCACCGGCAGCGCCTCCGGGGCGTGCCGCTTGACCACGGTGCACGCCGACGCGGCGAATCCGGCGACGGCGCCCAGCGGCAGCGAGACGTCGAACTTCAGCGGCGGGCCGAAGACGCCCAGCACGTCGGCCACCGCCTCGCGCACCCGCCACAATCGCTGGGAGGTGGCGGCGTCGACCCCCACCGCCGGTTCCTCAGCTGCCGGCACGCGCGCCAGCAGGCCGGCGAGACGCTCGGTCTGATCGGTGTCGCCCGCCAGTTCCACCAGCAGCAGCCACTCGCCGCGCACCGGGGAGGCGACGCCCAGCCGCTCGCCGGTCAGCACGGCGACGCGGGCGTCGATCAATTCCAGCGCGGCGATGCCGTCGAGGTCGCGGAAGATCCGGGCGGCTTCGACCAGCGCGTCGAGATCGGCGAACCCGCAGATCGCGGTTACCCGGTGCGCCGGTTCGGGATGCAGCCGCAGGTCCAGGGCGGTGATGATGCCCAGGGTGCCTTCGGCGCCCACGAACAGCGCCGGCAGGTTGTAGCCGGTGTTGTCGGCGCGCACCGCGCTGTGCCGGTTCAGCAGCGAGCCGTCGGGCAACGCGACCTGCAGGCCGAGCACCTGCTCGCCCATGTTGCCGTACTGCACGGTGCACAGTCCCCCGGCGTTGGTCGAGGCCATTCCGCCCACGGTCGCGGTGTCCCGGGCGGTCAGGTCGACACCGAACACCAGGCCGGCCGTTGCGGCCGCGCGTTGCACCGCCGCGAGGGTGACGCCGGCGCCCACCGTGATCCGGCGCTCGACGGCGTCGACCTCACCGACGGTGTTCAGCCGCGCGGTGGACAGCAGCACGTCGTCATGTTCGGGAACGGTGCCCGCCACCAGCGAGGTGCGGCCGCCCTGGACGGTGACGTAGGCGCCGCCGTCCCGGCAGGCCCGCAGCACCGCGGCGACCTCCTCGGAGGAACCCGGCCGCACCAGGGCAGCGGCCCGGCCCCGGTAGCGGCCGGTGTAGTCGACACTGTGCCCGGCCAGCACGTCCGGGTCGTCGGTGACGTGGGCACTACCCACCGCTTCGGCCAGACTCCGCAGCAGGCTCGCAGACACCGCCCCGGTCTACCACACACCGCGCTACCTTTTCCCACATGCCTACCCGCGAAGACGTCACGTTCCGATCCGGCGCCGACCACGTCAGCGCATGGTTATACCGACCCGACGACACCGGTCCGGGCGGCGCCCCGTTGCTGGTCATGGCGCACGGTCTGGGTGCGGTGCGCACCATGCGCCTGGACGCCTACGCCGAGCGGTTCGCCGCCGCGGGCTACGCCTGCCTGGTGTTCGACTACCGCAACTTCGGCGACAGCGGCGGTGCCCCGCGGCAGTTGCTCGACGTCGACATGCAGCTGGCGGACTGGGCGGCCGCGGTGGATTTCGCGCATACCCTCGACGGGGTCGACCCGGCCCGAATCGGCTTGTGGGGCACCTCGTTCAGCGGCGGACACGTTATCGCGACCGCGGCCCGGCTGCCGGTGGCGGCGGTGGTGGCGCAATGCCCGTTCACCGACGGGATCGCCTCGGCGCGCACCATCCCGCCGCTGACCACCGCCCGGGTCAGCGCGCTGGCCGTGCGGGATCTGGTCGCGGCCCGGCTCGGCAATCCGCCGGTGATGGTGGCCACCGCCGGCCGACCCGGGGAGGTCGCGCTGATGACCACGCCCGACGCCTACCCGGGCTACCTGAAGCTGATGCCGCAAGGCCAGACCGTCCGCAATGAGGTGGCCGCCCGATTCGGGATGAAGATCCTCGGCTACCGCCCGGGCCGGGCGGCCGCCAAGGTGCGCTGCCCCATCCTGTTCTGCGTCTGCGACACCGACTCGGTGGCCCCGGCGGGCCCCACCCTGCGCTACGCCGCGCGGGCGCCCCGCGGCACCGTGAAGCGGTATCCGGAGGGGCATTTCGACATCTACGTCGGCGACGCCTTCGAGCGGGTGGTCGCCGACCAATTGGAGTTTCTGGATCGCCATCTCAAAACGGCCAGCGCGGCCTGATGGCCCCCGGGGCTAGACCCCCAGCGGGGATTCGTCGCGGATCTTCTCGTCGCGGATGAGGCCGCGCAGCAGCGCGGTGCTGAACTCCGCCGCGATCTCCTTGGCGCTACGCCGGCCGCTGGGCCGCAACCAGCGATACGCCCCCAGCGTCATCCCGATGTAGCCCAGCGCCAGCACGTGCGAGTCGCACTGGTAGAACTCGCCGTTGGCGATGCCCCGGTCGATCAGGCCGTGCACGTGCTCGTAAACCTGGGCTTCCTTCTCCCGGACCTCGGCGACCTGTTCGTCGGTGAACCACTCGGTGATGTAGGGCTGCTCCTGGAAGTAGACCGCCGCGCCCTCGGGGTTCACCGCAATCTGGTCGAGCAGCCGCACCGTGTACTGGTAGAGCGCTTCGCGCGCACTCCAGGACGGGTCGTCGTGCACGGCCGCCAGCGTCCGTTCCGCGGCCTGCTGGTAAATATCGTAGAGAATGAGCGACTTGCTGGCGTAATAGTGGTAGACGGTTGCCTTGTTCAAGCCGACCACGTCGGCGACGTCGTCCATCCGGGTGCCGTGGTAGCCGCGGGCGGCGAACAACTTGGTGGCGACCGCGAGCAGCTCCTCGCGGCGGGAGGGTCCCTGAGCGGAACTTCCCTTGTCGTTGGGCATGTGCACTCGCTATCCGGCCGCCGGTCTCACCCGGTCAATCAACTGGTTGGAAGGATTCTATGCAGCTTGCCCTCGCGCTGTTGACGAGCCGACTAAACTGATGAAATCCAAGCTGAGGGGTTGATGACATGGGTCCTGGTTACGGTTACGATCCGAATCCGGATTACGACATGAGCGACGAGGCCGAGTTCTTCTTCAAATACCTGACCTGGGGCCTGCGCGGCGTCGACGGCGGTGGCGGCTACCCCCCGCAGAACTACCCACCGATCTAGTCCCGACGAGCAGACCGAGCAGACATAGCGGCCCCCGATCCAGCCCGGATCGGGGGCCATTTGCCGGGCTGCCGCTCGCTTACGGGGGCCTGGCGCGACAGCCCGCTCCGACCGGTGTCCTATCGTGGCCAGGTGACCTCCCAGCCGGAACTGCCCGGGGCGTGGAATTTTCGCGACGTATCAGAGCCGACCGACGCGGTGCGTCCGGGCCGGCTGTTCCGATCCAGTGAGCTCAGTCGGCTCGACGATGCCGGCCGCGCGCAACTGCTGCGGATCGGGGTGGCCGACGTCGCGGATCTGCGATCACCGCGGGAGGTGACGCGCCGCGGACCCGGCTTGGTGCCCGACGGCGTCGACGTCCACCTGCTGCCGTTCCCCGATCTGGCGGCCGACCAGTCCCCCGAGAGCTCCTCACCGCACGAGGACGCGTTCCGCAAGATGATGGAGGAGAAGCCCGACGACGACACCGCCGGTGACGTCGCCGCCCGCTACATGCTCGAGGAGTACCAGCGTTTCCCGACCCTGGGCGGCTCCCGCCGCGCGGTCCAGCGGGTGGTGTCGCTGCTGGCGGCGGGTCGGCCGGTGCTGGCGCATTGCTTCGCCGGAAAGGACCGCACCGGGTTCGTCGTCTCGGTGGTGCTGCAGGCGGCCGGGGTCGCTTGGGATGCGGTGGTGGCGGACTACCTGCGCAGCAACACCGCGGTGCCGGTATTGCGGGACCGGATCATGGACATGATCCGGTCCCGGCCCGAGATCGAGGTCACCCCGGAGGTGTTGACCTTCACCGAGGCCCGGCTCTCCGACGAGGTGCTCGGCGTGCGCGCCGACTATCTGGAGGCGGCCTACCGCTCGATCGACCAGAACTTCGGCTCACTGGACGCCTTCCTGCGCGAATCCGGCGTCACCGACGCCGACCGGGACGGGCTGCGCGCCGCGCTGGTCGACTGACACCGTCCCCACGCCGAAAGTGCGGTCCGGCCGGCGTGCTACTGCAGCGAGAAGCTGGCCGCCTTGGGCTCCGACAGATCCGCGATGGTCGACCACTGGGCCGCGACGTCGCCCACCGACGGTGGGTTGTCGAAGTTGGCGCCGGCGTTCTCGAACAAGGCCGCGCGCTGCACCTTGCCGCCGCCGGCGATGAACACCGAACCCGTCTCGGGGACCTCTTCGGTGCACAGGTAGGCGACCACCGGGGCGACGTACTCCGGCTTGAGCTTCTCCAGCACCTCCGGCGGCAGGATGTCCTCGGTCATCCGGGTGGCCGCGATCGGGGCGATCGCGTTGGCCTTGACGTTGTACTTGGCGCCCTCGATGGCCAGCGTGTTGATCAAGCCGACCAGCCCGAGCTTGGCGGCCCCGTAGTTGGCCTGACCGAAGTTGCCGAACAGTCCACTGGTGGAGGTGGCCACCACGACCCGGCCGTAGCTCTGCTCGCGGAAGTGCGGCCAGGCGGCGCGGACCACGTTGTAGCCGCCGTA
>CAYNJD010000188.1:0-6689 GCA_964397355.1 uncultured Mycobacterium sp.
GGTGAGAAGAAGCGCCACGAGATCCTGCAGCTGAGCCTGCTCAAGCCCAAGATCGCGATCCTCGACGAGACCGACTCCGGCCTCGACGTCGACGCGCTGCGGGTGGTCAGCGAAGGGGTGAACCGCTACAAGGAGGCGGAGAACGGCGGGGTGCTGCTGATCACGCACTACACCCGCATCCTGCGCTACATCCAGCCGCAGTTCGTGCACGTCTTCGCCGGCGGGCGCATCGTCGAGTCCGGCGGCCCGGAATTGGCCGACGAGCTCGAGGAGAACGGCTACGAGCGGTTCACCCAGAGCGAGGCGGCAGCGACGGGGGCCTGAGATGACACTGTCGGTCAGTCGTCCGGTGGCGCCGGACCTGGATGCGATTCGGGCGGACTTCCCGATTCTGAACCGCGTCATGCGTGGTGGCAGCCGGCTGGCCTACCTGGATTCCGGGGCCACCTCGCAGCGGCCGCTGCAGGTGCTCGACGCCGAGCGGGAGTTCCTGCTGAGCTGCAACGGCGCGGTGCACCGCGGTGCGCACCAGCTGATGGAGGAGGCCACCGACGCCTATGAGGACGGCCGGTCGGCCATCGCCGGTTTCGTGGGCGCCGACCCTGACGAGCTGGTGTTCACCAAGAACGCCACCGAGTCGCTGAACCTGGTGTCGTATGCGTTCGGCGATGACCGCTTCGAGTCCGCCGTCGGCCCGGGCGATGTCATCGTCACCACCGAGCTGGAGCATCACGCCAACCTGATTCCCTGGCAGGAGCTGGCGCGGCGCACCGGTGCGACACTGCGCTGGTACGGCGTGACCGACGACGGCCGGATCGACCTGGACTCGCTCGACCTCGATGAACGGGTCAAAGTCGTAGCGTTCACCCATCATTCGAACGTGACAGGCGCGCTGGCCCCGGTCGGTGAGCTGGTGTCGCGGGCCCGCGCGGTGGGTGCGCTCACCGTGCTGGACGCCTGCCAGTCGGTGCCGCATCAGCCGGTCGACCTGCACGCCCTGGGCGTGGACTTCGCGGCGTTCTCCGGGCACAAAATGCTGGGGCCCAACGGGATCGGTGTGCTGTACGGGCGGCGTGAGCTGCTGGCGGCGCTGCCGCCGTTCCTCACCGGCGGGTCGATGATCGAGACCGTGTCGATGGCGTCGAGCACCTACGCGCCCGCGCCGCAGCGTTTCGAGGCCGGTACCCCGATGACTTCGCAGGTGGTCGGGCTGGCCGCGGCGGCCCGCTACCTCGGCGCGATCGGGATGGATGTCGTCGAAGCCCACGAACGCGAGCTGGTGGCCGCCGCGCTCGACGGCCTCACCGGTATCGACGGGGTGCGCATCGTGGGGCCGACGACCATGACCGACCGCGGGTCGCCGGTGTCGTTCGTGATCGACGGTGTGCACGCGCACGACGTCGGCCAGGTGCTCGACGACGACGGTGTGGCGGTGCGGGTGGGTCATCACTGCGCAATGCCGTTGCACCGCAAGTTCAATGTGGCGGCCACCGCCCGGGCGTCGTTCGCGGTGTACAACACCCTCGAGGAGGTGGAGCGCTTGTTGGCGGGTGTTCGCCGCGCCGTGAAATTCTTCGGGGGCGAGTGAGCGATGCGTCTTGAGCAGTTCTACCAAGAGGTGATCCTCGATCACTACAAGCACCCCCAGCATCGCGGTCTGCGGGAGCCGTACGGCGCCGAAGTGCACCATGTCAACCCGACCTGCGGTGACGAGCTGACGCTGCGGGTGGCGCTGTCCGACGACGGCGAGGCGATCGCCGACATCTCCTACGACGGGCAGGGCTGCTCCATCTCCCAGGCGGCGACCTCGGTGCTGGCCACCCAGCTGATCGGATTGTCGGTAGCGCAGGCCCTGGCCACGTTCGACGCCTTCCACGAGATGGTGTCGTCCCGCGGGTCCGTCGAGGGCGACGAGGAGGTGCTCGGCGACGGGGTCGCCTTCGCCGGGGTGTCGAAGTACCCGGCGCGGGTCAAGTGCGCGCTGCTGGGCTGGATGGCGTTCAAAGACGCGTTGGCGCAGGCGCTGGCGGCGCGGCCCGAGGGCGCAGCAGGACACACGCTGGCATCAGCCAGTGTGCCAACCCAGGCACCGGTTCGGGCCGGTGCCGGATCAACCGTGGAGATGAAGCAATGAGCGAAACCGGACCGGACGAGCTGCTGGCCGAGGTCGAGGAATCGATGCACGACGTCATCGACCCCGAGATCGGGATCAACGTCATGGACCTGGGGCTGGTGTATGACCTGTCGATCCGGCAGGACGAGGACGGCGCGGCCGCCGTCGTCAGCATGACGCTCACCTCGCCGGCCTGCCCGCTGCAGGACATGATCGCCGAGCAGGTCGAGAACGCCACCGTGGGCGCGGGCCTGGTCAAGAAGCTCGACCTCACCTGGGTGTGGGAGCCGGCCTGGGGCCCGGACAAGATCACCGACGAGGGCCGCGAGATGATGCGCGCCGTCGGCTTCACCGTCTAAAGCGAAGCCGGCCGCGTGTTCTGGCTGTGCCGGACATGCGGCGTCGAACACGCCGCGACGCCGGATGTCTGTGCGATCTGCGCCGACGACCGGCAGTGGGTGCCGGCCGACGGCCAGCAATGGGCGACCCTCGAGCAGTTGGCCGCAGCGGGCGTGCGCTCCAGAACCGTTGTGCTCGAACCCGGGCTGATCGGGGTCGGCAGCACCCCGGCGGTCGGCATCGGCCAGCTCGGCAAGTTGGTGTGCACCGCAGGCGGCAACATATTGTGGGATCCTTCGGGTTTCGTCGACGACGCCGCGGTGGCCGCGGTGGCCGAGCGGGGGCCGGTCGTCGGGATCGTCGCGAGCCACCCGCACATGTTCGGCGCGCAGGTGCAGTGGAGCCGCCGCCTCGGTGGGGCGCCGGTCTACGTCAACGCTGCCGATGCGCACTGGGTGATGCGGCCGGACCCGGTGATCAGCTACTGGTCGGACCGGTTGCAGCTGACGCCGACGCTGACGGTGATCCAGGTCGGCGGTCATTTCCCCGGCAGCGCGGTGGCCTGCTGGGACGACGGCGCCGACGGCCGCGGGGTGCTGCTGGTCGGTGACACCGTATTCCCGAACCCCGACCGGCGCAGCGTGGCGTTCCTGCGCAGCTATCCCAACCGGATCCCGTTGTCGGCCGCGGTGGTGCAACGCATGGCCGACACCTTGACGCAACTGCGTTTCGACCGCATCTACGGGCTGCTGGACAACACCATCGACGCCGACGGCCCTGCCGCTGTCCGGTTCTCCGCCGACCGGCATGCGGCGTGGGTGCGCGGCGACCACGACGATCTCACGTGATCCGATGGATCAGCCGGGGGGCTGGATGTTCGGGTGAGGGTCGCTGCCATACTCGTCGCGTGAACCGCGTAAGGCCCCTGGCAGCGGTCGACTGCGACTGAGGAAGAAACGGAAACGGTGACGACGAGCAGGCGACGGTTCATCGCTGGGATGGCGGCTGCGGCGGCCGGGACGGCGGTCGGCGGGCTCGCCGCCTGCGGGTCGCAGGGGCCGGGCGCCGACACCATCTTCATCGGCGGGCCGGTGGTGACGGTGGCGCCGGGGCCGCCGGAGGCCGAAGCGCTGGCGGTGACCGGCGGCCGGATCAGCAAGGTCGGGACCGCCGAGGAGGTCATGCGGCTACGGGGGTCGGCGACCACCGTCGTCGATCTGCGCGGCCGGGCGCTGCTGCCGGCGTTCGTGGAACCGCACGGTCATCCGTTCGAGATGGGCACCATGCTGGCTCCGCCGGCTATCGATGTGCGCCCGTTCACGGTGTCGACCGCCAGCGGGGTGTTCGGCAAGCTCGCCGAGGCGGTGGCCGAGACCCCCAAGGGACAGCCGATTCTGCTCAACGGTGTCGATCCGCTGCTGCAGACCGGGCTGCAGTCATTCAGCCGCACCGAACTGGACAAGCTGGCGCCGAACAACCCCGTCGTCATCATCACCAACAGCGGCCACGCCGCCTACGCGAACACGGCCGCGTTCGCGGCGGCCGGCATCACCAAGACCACGCCCAACCCGCCCGGCGCGCAGTACCTGCACGCCCCCGACGGGTCGCTCACCGGCGAGGTGCGCGAGGCCGCGGCGCTGATGGCGCTGACCGCACCCTTCTCCGGGGCGATGATGGCCAACGCCGGGGACAAC
This sequence comes from uncultured Mycobacterium sp., assembly GCA_964397355.1. Taxonomy (GTDB): domain Bacteria; phylum Actinomycetota; class Actinomycetes; order Mycobacteriales; family Mycobacteriaceae; genus Mycobacterium. The sequence continues at coordinate 4,147 of CAYNJD010000188.1, forward strand.
CTGCGCTGGGCCTACGCCCAGTTGGCCCGCGCCGGCATCGCGACGGCCAGCGAGCACTCCTATGACGTGCGTAGCCAATCCGAGGTGTTCTCCAAGCTGGCCCAGCAGGCGGACTGCGCGGTGCGGGTGCGTGCCTACGAGATCGGCACCCCGGAGCTGGCCGAGGACTCCGACAACGTCCGCGGCAAGCGGGCCGGCGCCGACGTGCTGTTCGACAAGCTCGGGATGAAGCTGTGGGCCGACGGTTCACCGTGGCAGGGCAACATCTTCACCACTTTCCCGTATCTGGCCAACCCGACCACCGCGGCCATGAAGCTGGGCCCCGACCGCCGCGGCGGCATGAACTACACCCCCGAACGCATCCAGCAACTGGTTGCGGCCTTCGTCGACCAACGCTGGCAGGTGTCGGTCCACGTGCACGGCGATGCCGCGATCGATGTGGTGCTGGACGCGTTCGAGCAGGCGCAGGTGCCGCCGACGCTGCGGCCGCGGATCGAGCACGTCGGCGCCATGCGACCCGACCAGTTCGCGCGGGCCGCGAAGCTGGGTGTCACCCCGAGCCTGTTCATCGAGCACATCTACTTCTGGGGAGATGTGTTGGTGGACAAGCTATTCGGGCCGGATCACGGGGCGCACTGGATGTCGGCGCGCTCGGCTTTCGATGCCGGCCTGCGCGCCTCGTTCCACAACGACGGCACCGTCACCCCGCCGGATCCGATCGGCAACATCGCCACCGCGGTGAACCGGATCGCCAAGGGCAGCGGCCGGGTGCTGGCCCCCGAGCAGCGGATCGGCGTGGACGCCGCGATCAGGGCGCAGACCATCAACGCCGCCTGGCAGCTGCGGTTGGACACCGAGATCGGCAGCCTGGAGACCGGCAAGTACGCCGATCTGGTGGTGCTGTCACAGAACCCGCGCCGGGTGCCGCCGGCCGAACTGCGCGACGTGGCGGTCGAGGCGACCTATCTGATGGGCCGGCAGACCTACGGCAAGGTGCTGGGCTGACCGTGGATCGGCGATCTCGCCGCGGTGCCGCTAATGGGGTTCGACGTCTGCGACTCCGATCGTTTTCGCCAGCGCACCCGGCGCCAGCAGCGAAAGGGCGGTGGCCGCGCCGGTAGCGGCGCCTACCCCGGCCCAGGCGACCGGGCCCAGCGGCGTGCACCCGAAGAACTGGCTGACGCCCGGGGTCTGGACGATTCCGATCAGCACCACCGCGCTGCCCAGTGCGGTCGCCACCACCAGCGGACTGTGCCGCCGCGTCAGCAGCGTCTGCACCAGTTGCGTTCCGACCAGGGCGGTCAATCCCATGGTGGCCGTCCGCCGTTCGGTGCCCGGCGTCCACCTCCCGATTGCCCAGGCGCCGGTTGCGCCCGCAGCGGTGACCGCGCCGCGGGTGATGATGTGGCGCATCAGCGAGGTGTCCAGCGAGGGCGCCGGCGCGGACAGGATCGCGCGCTGGTGGGCGCGTTCGGCCTCCTCCTCTGCCCGGTCGGGTTCGTCATCGGTGTCGTCGGGTTGCGGGTACTGCGGGGTGACGGCCACTGCCAGCGCGGGGAACATGTCGGTGAGCAGGTTGACCAACAGCAGCTGCCGGGTGCCCACCGGTGCTCGCCCGGAGCCCAGTGCGGTCCCGATGATCGTGAACAGCACCTCGCCGACGTTGCCGCCGACCAGGACGCCGACCGCATCGCGCACCCCGGTCCACATGCCGCGGCCCTCGACCAGGGCGTCGAGCAGCACCCCCAGATCGTCTTCGGTGAGCACGATGTCGGCCGCGCCGCGCGCCGCCGATGAGCCGCGGCCGCTGACACCGACACCCACGTCGGCCATCCGGATCGCCGCGGCGTCGTTGGCGCCGTCGCCGACCATCGCGGTGACCTGCCCGCTGCGCTGCAGTGCCGCGACGATCTGCACCTTCTGCTCGGGGGTGACCCGGGCGAAGACCTGAGCGCCGGCGGCCAGATTGGTGAACCCCTCCTCGTCGAGCACCGCCAACTCGGCCCCGGTGACCTCCGGGGCGTCCGGTGGCAGGCCCAGCTGCCGGGCGATCGCCCGTGCGGTGACCGGGTGGTCGCCGGTGATCAACACCACCTTGTGGTTGGCCCCGGTCAGCGCCTCGATCAGCGGCCGCGCCGATGGCCGCAGCGTGTCGGCCAGCCCGACGAAGCCGAGCAGCTCCAGATCGTGCGCGGCGGCGTCGACGGCGTCGGCGTCGGTGTCGGACTCCCCGGCGGTCGGTAGGTCCCACCGCTGCTGCGCCACCGCGAGCACGCGCAACCCCTGCTCGGCCAGGCCCGACACCAGTGCCTCAGCCTGTTCGTAATCGCCGTCGGGGTCGGCGAACTCGCAGCGCGGCAAGACGACCTCGGGCGCGCCCTTGAGTAGCAGCATCGGGGGATCGGTATCGGTGCGCCCGATGGTGGCGGCGTAGCCGCGGCTGGACTCGAACGGCACCTCGGCCAGCACCGTCCACGCCGAATCAGCTGGTTCATGCGGCGGTCCCAGCTTCGCCTCTCCTTCGTCGAGGCTCGCTGAACCAC
>CAYNJD010000189.1:0-6682 GCA_964397355.1 uncultured Mycobacterium sp.
CGCACGAGGTCCAGATCTTGTGGCCGTTGATGCGCCAGCCGCCGTCGACCTTGACCGCGCGGGTGGTCAACGAGGCCAGGTCGGACCCGGCGCCCGGTTCGCTGAACAGTTGGCACCAGGCGAGCTCCCCGCGTTGGGTCGGCGGGATCAGCCGCTGTTGCAGCTCGTCGGGTGCCGCCTGCAACAGCGACGGCAGGATCCATTGCGCGATTCCCAGTGACGGTCGCACCAGGCCGGGTCTCTTGGCGAACTCCTCGGCGATGATCAACTGCTGCAACGGGGTGGCGTCGATGCCCGACGGCGCCGGCCACTGCGGGGCTATGAGCCCGGCCTGCGCGATCGCCGTGCGTTGCGGTCCGGTTTCGAAGTGCGGGTAGTCGCCTTGTCGCCCGGGCCCGTCGTTTCGCAGTTCACCGGCGGCGTCCAGCGTCGCGGCGACCTCGGCCCGGAACTGTGCCTCGGCACCGCCGAGATCAACGCTGAAGTCCCGCTGTTGTGTCGCGGTCAGCCCGCCGAGGCGCCGGGCCCAGCCGGTGGCGGGGCCGATCGAGGCGGCGATGCTGGTGGCGCGCCGCCAGTACAGGTGCAGATCATGCTCCCAGGTGAATCCGATGGCGCCGAACATCGTCAGGGTGTCCAGCACGGCTTCCGGGCACGGCGTGATCGCCGTCAGGGCCGCGGCAGCGCTGGCCATCTCCTGCTGTTCGGGGGTGTCGGCGGCAGCGCGGATCGCATCCCATGCTGCGGCGCAGGCCAATTCACTGTTGACCAACAGCATCGCTGCGCGGTGCTGCAGCGCCTGGAAGGCGCCGATCGGTTTGCCGAACTGCTCGCGGGTGCGCAGGTGCTCGGTGGCCGACTCGACGCACCAGGCGGCGATACCAGCGGACATCGCCGCGGCGAGCCCGACGGTGAGACACTCGGCGCGCCCGGAATCGATACCGGTCAACACTTCGGCCACCGGGTAGTCGGTGAGGGTGATCGTGCCCAGATCGGTGAGCAGGTCGGTGCCCGCGGCCGGCCTGACCGTCACTTCTGGCCGGGTGAGGTCGACAGCAAGCCAGATCGCCGCACCATCGGCACGGTAGGCGCAGGCCAGCGCGATGCGCGCCGAGCAGACGCCCGAGATCACCTCGGAGGCGCCGGTGACCAACCAGCCGTCGTCAACCGGCCGCGCAGTGAGGTTCGCATACTGCGGCAGCACCACGCTTGCCGGTGCACCGGCACCGAGAGCGGTCAAGAGTGCCTCCCGGGCCGGTGTTTCGTCGGCGAGCAGCCCGACTGCGCCCACCGCGACGGTCGGTAGCAGCGGTCCGGGTAACGACACCTTTCCGGCAGCTTCCAGCACACAGGCGGTGTCGAGCAGCTCGCCGCCTTGCCCGCCGTAACGCTCCGGCAAATGGACGGCATGAAACCCGTTGGCCACCAGATTGTCCCACCAGCCGGGCAGCTCTCCGGCAGCCAGCATCTCGAGGGCTTTGCGGGTATCGGCCATCGGCGCGTGCCGGGCGGCGAAGCGCCGCAGCGCTTCGCCGAGTTCTCGCTGCTCTTGGGTGAGCGCCAGCGTCACGAGCCCTCCAGATTCTTGGTGCGTCGCCTGTCGCGGAAGAATACGGCTGCTTCGGCCAGTGCTTCGGTGGCCGGCTTGGGCTGCCAGCCCAGTTCCCGAATGGCCTTGTCGTGGCTCATCGGCGACATGATGTGCATCAGCCGTATCGACAGCGGGGTGAACGCGGTGTCACGGCGGCGCAGCCTCGCCACGAACTGCGAAACGTGTCCCGCTGCCGACATCACCGCGATCGGCACACCGAAGCCGGGTGGCTCGACATCGACCGCGGCGCACGCGATCCGGTAGATGTCGTGAGCACTCAGAAACCGCTCGGCCACGATGTAGCGCTCACCGGGGCGGCCGTGATCAGCGGCCAGGATCAGCGCACGGGCCGCGTCGCCGATGCCCACGACCTCGGCTTGCGCGCCCGAGATATAGAACGGCAGTTTCCCGCGGACGGCGGCGGCGACCAGCGCGCCGTGCGGGGTCGGTCGCCAATCTTCGCCGCCGTAGGTGTTGGCGACGCACATCGCCACCGCCGGCAGGCCGGTGTCGCGGTGGTAGTCCAGCACCAGGTTCTCCGCCTGCACCCGGCTGCGAATGTAATCGCCACCGGCGTCGAGCCAGTTGTGGGCGGTGCGTTCATCGGCCAGGCCGCGATCGACCCGCCCGATGGTGCCGATCGAGCTGGTGTAGACGAAGCGGTGCAGGCCCGCGCCGGCCGCCACGTCGAGGACACGACGCAGACCTTCGACGTTGGTGCGATACAACGGTGTCGGGTCACGCAGCCATGCCCGGGTGTCGACGACGCAGTAATAGACGACATCGCATCCGGTGATCGCCGAGCGCACTGCCTCCCGGTCGAAGATGTCGCCGCGGCGGATCTCGACGCCCAGGCCGTCGATGGCGCGCATCGAACTGGCGGCCCGCAGCAGCACGCGGACGTCTTCGCCGGCGGCGACGAGTTGGCGGGTGACATGGGAGCCGAGAAAGCCGCTGGCGCCGATCACCAATTTCTTGCGCGACATGGGTTTCGTCCGTGGCCGCCGGTGATCAATCCGACCGGACAGCAGCAAGATCGAAGCTGCTCAACATTCTTGTCTGGGTGAAGACCCGTCGCGCGATGCGCCAGCCGTCTGCCGTCGCCACCAGCTCGTCGCGGTACTGGCCGACCGCGTCCACCCACTGCTTGGGATCAGCGGCCAGCGCCTGCACGGTATGCACGTAGGTCACGGCGGTCGCATGCTCGGCGTCGGCGACGTCGATGACCATGTTGTGCAGCATGTGCTTGGTGTCGCTCATCGCCTGGTGCACGTCTGCCATGAACGCGGTGATGGACGCCGCGTCCGACCACCGGCCGATCTCGCCGTAGTCGGCGTCGACGTCGTCGGTGAAGCAGGATCGGAACAGCGTCCAGTCCTTGGTGTCGATCGCAGTGGCGTACCGCAGCAGAACGTCGGTGATGTCTCGTTTCGTATCGGCGTGGTCAGTCATGTCCGATCCTTCCTTGCCGCCCAGAGTGATTCGATGCGCATCGCGGTCTCCCGCACCGCCGCGCCCAGTTCGCCGACCTCGGCCGGCGTCATCGTCGTGAATGGCGACGCACCCACCGACATGGTGACCGCGCCGTCGATGTCGTGAATCGGCGCGGCCACGTTGGCGATCCGGTGCTCAGCGCTGTCGAGCTCACCGGGCAGGTAGTCGACCACGGTCAGGTCGGCGAAGGCGCTGGCGAGTCGTGCGGTGATCTCGTCGGGCTCGCCCTCGGCGGCCAGTGCTTGCAGCGCCGAATACACCCGGACGTACTCGCGGCTCATCCGTTCGACCGCGTAACCGCGGGCGCGTACCTCGTCGAGCACCGCGCTCAGCCGCCGGCGCAGCTGCGGGGACGGCGCTCCCAAACCTCCGAGCCAGTCCTTCTTGACCTGTTCGCCGGCCTCGGCGACAAACTCCCGGCAGAACGGAGCCACGATCGGCATCCGGAATCCGACGCTGACCGGGGGCGCCGCGAGCGACTCGCCGACCGCATCGGTCACCACCACCGTCGGCCCCTGCCGCGCGCCCAGGATGACCTGCATACCGACTTCGTCGGAGAGCCGCTGCAGTTCCGGACGGAACGCCTGCTTGTTGACCGGTCGGGTGAGTGCGGCCAGCGCCGGGCCCCACGAATAGCCGCCGGAGCGCCGGTCGCGCACGATCCACTGTCGGGCGGCCAGCGTGGTGACGATCGCATGGCAGGTGCCGTGGCTGATGTGCAGAATCCGGGCGATCTCCGACAGCGAGAAGTCGCGGTCAGGGTCGGAGGCCAGCAGTTCCAGGATCCTGATCACACGCTCGGTGGGGGGCGAGGAAACCGGACGGACCGACTCACCCGCGTCGGTATTCGCGGTCATGTCAGGCCGTTTCGGCGGCAACTCGGGCGCGCTCTCGCACCGAGGCGACCACGCCGCCGTCGTTGAGGATGTCGGTGCCGGTGAGATAGCCCGCGGTATCGCTCGCGCAGAACGCCAGTAATGCCGCCATCTCTTCGGGCTTGCCCCACCGCGGCACCGCGGCGTCGACGACCAACGCGCCGGCGCCGGCCTGCTCCTCCAGCCGGCCCATTTCGGTGTCGGTCGACCCCGGTGATACCGAGACGATGCGCAGCCCGCGGCCGTTGAACCGTTCGGCCTGCGAACTGCTGTACCAGCGGACGAACGCCTTGCTCACCGCGTAGGCCAAGCCCGAGCGCGCCTCCTGCGGGATCGGGTCGCAGACCGCTGCCATGGCGGCCAGGAAGCCGGCGTCGTCGGTCAACGCCAGCGGGAACTGTCCGGTCGGGATCAGCTCCTCGGGAAGCAGGTACGCCGCCATCGATGCCACGTTGACGATCGCCGATCCCTGCCCGGCAGCACCGTAGAACGCCTCGTTGACATGGAGGGTGCCGACAGCGTTGGTCCGCATGACGTAGTCGGCGTCGCCCATGCTGGGGCTGACACCGGCGGTATGGATCACCGACGCGATCGGCCCGGCGGCGGCCGCGGTGTCGAAGAGCCGTGCGACCGCATCCCGATCGGTGACGTCGCAGTCGATCACGGTGACCTCAACGTCTTTCAGTGCGGCGGCCGCGGCGTCCAGCCGCTCTTGCCGGACATCGCACAGCACCACCGCGTGATCGCGTCCGACGATCTTCGCCGTCGCCAGGCCGATACCGCCGGCTCCGGTGATGACCGACACCTTCGACATGACTCCTCCTGTCTCACTTGCCCATCGCAGCGGTGATCGCCTGCGCCATGAACGCCACCGACTCGTTTCGCCCCTGCGAGCCCAACAACTGCGCCATCCCGGCGACCTCGTCACCGACGTACACCGTGGGCCCGTTGGTGAGGTTGTCCAGTGCCGCGGCCACCACCTGCTGGGCCGGCGCAGCCCCGGCGGGAACCTCTGCGGTCGAGTCGATCTGGCCGCGTTCGTACTCCAGCCGGCGCAGCGCCGGGGTGTCGGTCTTGCCGAGGATCAGACCGATGACATCCACGCCGGTGTCCCGCAGCTCGCTCCAGAGCGCCTCGGCGAACACCATGTCGAAGGCTTTGGACGCACCGTAGGCCACCATGTTGGGCCCGCCCACGAAGCCGGCACCCGAGCCGACGATCACAATGGCGCCCGCGCCACGCTTCACCATGCCCGGCGCCAGGGCGTGGCACAGTTGCATCGGTACCACGCAGTTGCGCTGCACCATCGCCTCGGCCGCCGAAATAGTGTTGGCCAGAAAGGGTTTGAAGTCAGGGTCGGCGCCAGCGCAGTACACCAGGAAGCCCACGGCCAAGTCCTGCACCGCCGCAAGCAGCACGTCGGAAGCGTCGGGTTCGACGAGATCGACCGCCACCGTGCGGGTTCGGACACCGCGTCGGTCCGCGATACCGGCGGCGGCCTCGTCGAGCAGCTGCTGCCGGCGCGCCACCAGCACCACGTTGAGGCCACCAGCGGCCAACGCGTCGGCGAACGCGGCACCCACGCCGTCAGAGGCGCCGACGACCAGCGCCCACGGACCGTACCCGCTAAGGTCTGCCGTCATACTTTCGAACGATACGTCGAATAGTCGACGCAAGCAATAGCAAACTCAGCAGTCGGCGGCGAACCGGTAGGCGTGACACACCTCGGCAAGTCGTTCATCGGCAAGCCGGCTGATACGACTCGTGAACCTTGTCCGACCCAACGTGAATACGTTGTCGAAATTGGCCGCGCAGGGCCGGGGCAAACCGTCTGCGCGGTCCAAAGCAACTTCGGTGGGGATATTTCGGACCGTCGTCGTCACCGGCGCGACCAATAGCGACGTCAGACGCGAGGTGAAGCGCTGCCTGGTCAGGACGAGCACGGGACGAATCTTGTCGCCGGGCACGTCGGCCCACCACACCTCGCCCCTATTGATGACCGGTCCGCTCACTCCTCCCATGGCACCGTGCGCAAGTCAACCGGGACCTCACCCGGAAGTTCGTCGTCACGGTTCGCCTCGAGCCATCGCTTCTCGAGTTCGCGCTCAATGAGCGCGGCCAGTGCGTCCTCAAGTAGTTGCGACACGTTCGACGTACCGGTGACCGCCTGGGCTTGTCGCAAACGCTCCGGTGTCAACGTCGCCGAGACCTTGGTTTTGGCCGTCATGAGAACAATCCTACTGATCATCCTCCAAATGTGCTGACGCTTTCGCGCCGTCAGCGGGCCCTACGCCTTCGCCAGCTGCTTCTCCGCGTACCGCCGCGCCCACTCGGCCCGCGACCGGATCGAGGTGTCCACATCGGTCGCGGTCGCCCGCAATGCCCCCACGGTCGCCTGCTCGCGCGAGGTGTGGGCGAAGGGATCCCAGTCGAAGAACCGGCAGGAGTTCTCCCAGGTGATCTTGTTGATGTCGGCGTCGTCGGCGCCGGCGGCCTCAAGTTCGGCGAGCACCTGCTCGGGGGCGTCCGGCCAGAAGCAGTCCGAGTGCGGATAGTCGCACTCCCAGGCGATGTTGTCGATCCCGATCTCGTGGCGCAGCTTCAGCGATGTCTTGTCGGTGACATAGCAGGCCAGCGAGTGCTCGCGGAACACCTCGGACGGCAGCTTGTCGCCGAAGTCGCGGCGCAGCCACTTCTGGTTGGTGTAGTGCCGGTCGCTGCG
>CAYNJD010000190.1:0-6669 GCA_964397355.1 uncultured Mycobacterium sp.
TGGCCAGCCCGCCGGGGGTGAGCCGCGGCGCCACCATGGTGTTGACCGGAAGGTTCAGATAGAACCACTGCGGGAACGCCAGCCAGGTCTTGACCCGGTTGATCAGCTGCTTTCCGGCGGCCGCATACCGTTTCTCGATCAGTTCGCGGGTCAGCGGCGGCGGCGCGGTGCCGGCGGTGTCGGCCCGGGAGATCGACAGCGTGCCGCGCTGCGCCGCCCAGTCGTTGTAGACCTCGCGGATCACCAGTTGCGCCGGCTTCTTCGGGCGAAACCGCCAACTGAAGCTGCCGTCGGCAGCGACGTCGAGTTCGCGGTCGTCGAACGCCGCTTCGCTGGCCGGAACATTGTCGTCGGTGTATTCGCCGCCCAGCAGTTGGAAACTCAGGTCGGTCGTCGTGCCACGAACGCCGGCCACCACGTAGTCGTGGTCGGCGCGCACCACCGTGCCGAAGTACAGCGTGTCCGGATTGTCCAGGCCCATCTTGGTGAACGGCCCGGTTCCCGACAGCAGGAACGGGTGGTCGCGTTCGGAGTTGAACGCCGCGTGCACGCACGCTTCGACACCGCCGGCCAGGTACTGCAGCCCCTCGAGCAGGTCGGCCTCGTTCTCGATGTGCGGGGCGGCGGCGACCAGTTTCTCCGCCTCGGCGATCGCGGCCGACAGTGGCTCGGAGTACATCGCGAAAGCACCTCGCTACTCATGATTCGGTTCAATATTGGACCGCACCGGTAGATATGTCGAACCGAGATTAGACCGTCGGGGTAGCATGCTGCAATGGCTGTGCCCGGACAACCGGCGTCCCCACCGGCCGTTCGGTCCTCCCCGCCGACCGAGCGGGTGGTGACCGTCCTGGACTTTTTGGCCCACCACCCCGACCAGCGCTTCGGCCTGTCCGAACTGGCCCGCCGGACCGGCCTGTCCAAACCGACCTGCCTGGGCATCGCGACGACCCTGACCGACGCGGGCTACCTGATCCGCGACGACGCGGACAAGGCCTACCGGCTCGGCCCGGGGCTGATCACGCTGGGCCGAGCCGCCCAGCACTCGCTGCGGGTCGGCCCGGAGGCACGCGAACAACTGCGCCGGCTCTCGCAGGCCTTCGCCACCTCCGCGGCGCTGAGCGCGGTGGTCGACGACCGGATCACGGTGCTGGAGCTGGTGGCCGCGCCGAACGCGCATCTGGGGGTCCAGGCCGGCCAGAGCTACCCGTTCGCCCCGCCGGTCGGGCTGATGTTCGTGCTGTGGGACGACGCCGCACTGCGGGACTGGCTGGCCCGGCAACCCACCATCCCGCTGCGCTCGGAGAGTGAGCGACTCGAGCGCGTCGTCGCAGAATGTCGCGCCGACGGCTATCTGGTCGAGCGGCTCACTCCGGGTGGGCAGCGGCTCTACGCCCTGATGGCGGGGCTGTCCAGCGAGCTGCCCGATGAGCTGCGGGCCCTGCTCGGCGAGCTGGTCTCCGCCATCGGCGAGCGGGTGTATTTGCGCAGCGAAGCCGGTAGCCGGGGCCGTCACGACATCAGCGTCATCTCGGCGCCGGTCTACGACCATCATCAGCGCCAGGCGATGGTCGTGTCGCTGCACGCGCAGCGGGCGCTGTCCGACGCCGAGATCACCAAGTGGGCCCGGGGGCTGCTCCGGACCGCCGACGCGCTCACCGCACAACTCGGCGGGACCAAGCCGACGCTAGATTCAGCACCATGACATTGGCCGTCGCCGACCAGCTGGAGCTGTCCGGGCTGGTGCACCGCTACGCCGGCTACGTCGACGCCCGCCGATTCGACGACGTCGCCGAATTGTTCACCGCCAACGCCGAACTGATCCTGCCGCAGCCGCCGGACCATCTGGAGCCGTGTGTGCGGCACAACGGCCACGCCGGCGTGCGGGCGGCAATGGCCGCGCTGAGCAGCGTGACCCGGACCCACCACGGCATCGTCGGCGAGTTCTACACCGGCACCCCCGCGGCGGATATGGCGACCGGGGCGATCACCGGGGTAGCTCACCACTGGACCGACAGCGGTGGCCAGTTCACCGACCATGTCTGGTATCTGCGCTACGCCGACGTCTATCGCCGCGGCGAGCAGGGCTGGCGAATCGCGGTGCGCACCCTGTCGATCGACGCCATCGAGGCCCGGCCGGCCCGGCAGGTGCGATCGTGACGACACCGCAGATCTCGGTGCAGCTGAAGACTTTCACCGACGATCCCGGCCACGACTGGGACACCACGCTGGCGTTGGGCGCCGCAATGGATGCCGCCGGGGTGGATCGCGTCGTGGTCTCCGATCATGTGGTGTTCGGGGAGAACCCGGGCGCCTATTCCGACCCGCGGCTCGGCGGCATCGCGGGCGGACGCCAGCCGACCGGGCCCGACGGGCAGTGGCTGGATCCGCTGATCGTGCTGACCGCGTTGGCGGCGACCACCAGCCGCATCCGGCTCGGCACCGCGATTCTGCTGGCCGCACTGCGCCGCCCGGTGGTGCTGGCCAAGCAGTTGGCGACCCTGGACGTGTTGTCGGGCGGGCGGATCGATCTCGGTGTCGGTGTCGGCTGGCAGCGCGAGGAGTACGAGGCGGCGGGGTTGTCCTTCGAGCGCCGCGGCCGCCTGCTGGATCACACCCTGGAGGTGTGCCGGACGCTGTGGACCCGGCAGCGCAGCAGCTACGAATCACCGGAGCTGTCGTTCGAGAATATCCATCAAATGCCCAAACCCGTTCAGCCAGAGGGTGTCCCGATCTGGGTCAGCGGGACCGTCAACGACGCGGTGGCGCGCCGGCTGACCCGGTTCGGCTGCGGTTGGATCCCGTGGGGGCCCGCCATCCAGGATCCGGCCGGCGGCATCGCCGCCATGAAGGACCGCGTCGCCGCGTTCGGCGGTGATCCGGCCGGCCTGCAGGTGCTGGGCCACGCCAGGACGGTCAAGCGCCCCGACGGTTCCCTCGACGCCGCAGCCACCGCGGCATCGGCACCGGCACTGGTGGCCGCCGGCGTCACCGATGTGCGGGTCACCTGCTCGCTGCCCCGCGAGGCCGGCCGGGCGACCGAGCTGCTGAAGGAACTCGTCGAGGCGTTCCGCGCCGCAACTTAGGAGACACCGATGGAAAAGGTCGTGATCATCTCGCGGACAACCGATTTCAGCGACGAGTGGTGCGCCGGGATGCGCGGCCCGGTCGCAGCGAAGCTGCTCGATCTGGGGCTGCCGGGGGTGGCGGTCAACGTGCGCGACGAGCCGGTGCGCGACGCCATGATGACCCTGACGACGCTGGATCCGCCGGTGGCCGCGGTGATCAGCCTGTGGACCGAGCAGCATTACGGGGAGCAGGTCCGCGCCGCCATCGCGCTGATCGAGGCCGAATCTGAGTCGGCGGCAGCCTATCTGGTGACCGAATCGACACCCATGCCGCCGCCGGACCCGGGCCCGGGTTCCAGTGGCGCGCGCACCCCGGGACTGGCCAACGTGGCACTATTGCGCCGGCCCGCCGAGCTGGACCAGGCGACCTGGCTGCACCGCTGGCACGTCGACCACACCCAGGTCGCGATCGACACCCAGGCGACGTTCGGCTACACCCAGAACGTGGTGGTCCGCGCGCTCACCGACGACGCGCCGCCGATCGACGGCATCGTCGAGGAACTGTTCCCCGACGGTGCGGTGTCGGACCCGTACGTGTTCTACGGTGCGGCCGACGAAGCCGACCTGAGAGACCGGGTGGGCCGGCTGCTGGCCAGCGTCAGCGCGTTCGGCGCGCACCAGAACATCGACACGGTGCCCACCAGCCGCTACCTGTTGCGGTCGCCGTTCGTCACACGCACTGCTGCGACAGCGTGATCAGCGCCTGCCGCACGTGCGGGTGCCGTTCGAGATAGGACAGCACCGGATTCGGCGCGCCGGGGTCTTCCTGCCGGCCCTTCTCGTCGAGCTCAGCACGGACATCGGGATGGCGGTTCAGGTAGGAATCCACCCCCTCGCCGAACGTCTGGTCGCATTGCGGTGCGGCGTTCGCAGCCGGGGCCAGCAGCAGCGCCACACCCGCCAGGGCCGCGGCGGCGGTTCGAATGATTGCGCTCATGACTCGACGGTACCCGCGTTCTCAGTTCACGCTGGCCAGCGCAAACGGCAGCACCTGCGGCGCACCGGCGGCGCGCAGCACCCGGGCGGCCATCGTCAGCGTCCATCCGGTGTCGGTGACGTCGTCGACCAGCAGCACCGGACCGATGTCGGCCGGGAGTTCGGCGGGTCGCTGCCAGCAGCCCTGCAGTGCCGCGACACGGTAGGCCGAGTTCGCCGCGGTCACCGGCCGCCGGCCCGGCGCGTACCGCAACGTGTCCAGCCGGGTCAGCCGGCCGAGCTCGGCGAGCCGATCGGTCAGTGATCCGATCAGCACCGGATGGCTGGCCGAATCCAATCCCAGCACCGCGGTGGGCCTGCGCTGCCAATCCCAGCCGGCCAGCACCGCCACCGCCGCCCGCACCACCTCGTCGGGTACCTCCCCGTCCGGCTCGTCGAGCAGCGCGCGCAGCCGGGCGCCCCACCCCAGGTCGGTGAGCCGCCCGATCACCCGGCCCGGCTCCGGGCCGTCGGTGATCCGGCCGGACAGCTCGACGCCGAGTTTGGCCAGCCCTGACGGCCACTGCCGGCGCGGGGTGATCTCCACGCCGGGGCGCATCAGCCGCTCCCGGGTGGCCGCGGCGGCGGCCGCATCCACCTCGGCGTCAAACCGCGGCCCGGCGCAGTTGTCGCACCGCCCGCAGCGTTCCCCGTCGCGCAGCTGCGGATCGTTGAGCTGCGCCCGCAGGAAGCTCATCCGGCACTCACCGGTGCGCTGGTAGTCCAGCATCGCCTGTTGTTCGGCCCGGCGCAGCTCGGCGAGGGTGCGGTAGCGCTGCTCGTCGTAGCTCCACGGCTGTCCGGTGGCCAGCCAGCCGCCCTTGACCCGGCGCACCGCACCGTCGACGTCGAGCACCTTGAGCACCATCTCCAGCCGCGACCGATTCAGGTCGACCAGCGGTTCCAGTGCCGGCGTCGACAGCGGACGCTCATCGGAGAGTTCGCCGATCACCTTGCGCACCAACGCTTCCGGCGGAAATGCCAGGGAGGCGAAGTAGCGCCAGATGTCCTGGTCCTCGGGCCCGGGCAGCAGGATGACCTCGGCGCTGGCGGTGGAGCGCCCGGCCCGCCCGACCTGCTGGTAGTAGGCGATCGGCGACGACGGCGCGCCCAGGTGGACGACGAAGCCGAGGTCGGGCTTGTCGAACCCCATCCCCAGCGCCGAGGTGGCGATCAGCGCTTTGACCCGGTTGGCCAACAGGTCGGCCTCGAGCTGTTCGCGCTCGGCGGCTTCGGTGGAGCCGGTGTAGGCGGCCACCGTGAAGCCCTGGGCGCGCAGGTCGGCGGCGACGTCGTGGGCCTGGGCCACGGTGAGGGTGTAGACGATCCCGGACCCGGGCAACTCGTTCAGGTGCGCGCCGATCCAGGCGGCCCGCTGCGCCGGACCGCCGGCCGCCACCACCGACAGCCGCAGCGACTCCCGGTCCAGGCCGCCGCGCAGCACCAGCGTGTCGTGATCCTGGCCGCCGACGCCGAGTTGGCGGGCCACGTCGTCGACCACCCGATCGTTGGCGGTGGCGGTGGTCGCCAGCACCGGGACACCGGCGCCCAGATCGGCGAGCAGGGTGCGGATGCGCCGGTAGTCGGGCCGGAAGTCGTGGCCCCAGTCGGAGACGCAGTGCGCCTCATCGACCACGACCAGCCCGGCCCCGGCGGCCAGTGCCGGCAGCACCTCGTCGCGGAACTCGGGGTTGTTGAGCCGCTCCGGGCTGACCAGCAGCACGTCGAGGGCGCCGGCGTTGATCCGGGCCTGCACGTCGGCCCAGTCGGTCACGTTCGACGAATTGATGGTGGCGGCGTGCACACCGGCGCGCTGCGCGGCATCGACCTGGTTGCGCATCAACGCCAGCAGCGGCGACACGATCACTGTCGGCCCGTGGCCGCGGGCGCGTAACAGTTTCGCGGCGATGAAGTACACCGCCGACTTGCCCCAGCCGGTGCGCTGCACCACCAGCGCGCGGCGGCGGTCCACCACCAGCGCCTCGATGGCCGCCCACTGGTCGTCACGCAACCGCGCCTGCGGGCCGGCCAACTGCTCCAGGATCGCCTGGGCTTGAGTTCTCATGCGATTTCGGCGCGATTCCTTTCGCTCAGCGACGACTATCGCGCCGAAATCACTGCTTGGCCGCGGCCCGCTCCCGTTGGATTTCCAGGGCGATGTCGATGAGTTGGTCTTCCTGGCCGCCGATCAGTTTGCGCTGGCCGGCGCGGTGCAGCAGTTCGTGGGCGGGCACACCGTAGCGTTCGCCCTGGCGCACCGCGTGTTTGAGGAAGCTGGAGTACACCCCGGAGTAGCCCATGATCAGTGCGTTGCGGTCGAGCACGCATTCGGCGGGCATGGCCGGGCGCACCACGTCCTCGGCGGCGTCGGCGATGTCGAAGAAGTCGATACCGGTCTTGATGCCGACCTTGTCGAACACCCCGATCAGCGCCTCCACCGGGGCGTTGCCCGCACCGGCACCGAAGCGGCGCACCGAGCCGTCGATCTGCCTGGCCCCGGCGCGCACCGCCTCCACCGAGTTGGCCACCCCGAGCCCGAGGTTCTCATGTCCGTGGAACCCGACCT
>CAYNJD010000191.1:0-6669 GCA_964397355.1 uncultured Mycobacterium sp.
CTGGCGTTCGTCGGCGAGGTCGACGACATCGGGCAGCCGGCCGCGGTGCGCGGTATCCGCCGCGCCGCGCCGGACGCCAAGGTCTTCGAATACCTGCTGCGGGCCGGCCACTTCGGCCTGGTGGTGGGGTCCAAGGCCGCCGAACTGACCTGGCCGACGGTGGCCGAATGGGTGCTGTGGCAGTCCGGTCAGGGCCCGCAGCCCGCCGGGGTGGCACTGATGGCCGACCAGACCTCCGAGCAGACCAAGGGCGGCGTCGCGATGACGTCGCGGATCGCGCACGGACTCGGCGAGGCCTCCGGTGTCGCGCTGACGCTGGCGCGCGGTGCCGCCGACGCGGTGGTGGCGGCGCAGAAATCGATGCGCACCATGGCGGTCGAGACCGCGCGCACCCTGCCCCGGCTGGCCCGACTCGGCCAGATCAACGACCACACTCGAATCTCGTTGGGCCGCATCATCGATGAGCAGGCGGCCGACTCTCCGCACGGTGAATTCCTGCTCTTCGACGGACGGGTGCACACCTATGAGGCGGTCAACAAGCGCATCGACAACGTCGTCCGCGGGCTGATCGAGGTCGGGGTGCGCCAAGGCGTTCACGTCGGCGTGCTGATGGACACCCGGCCCAGCGCCATGGTCGCGATCGCGGCGTTGTCCCGGCTGGGTGCGGTCGCGGTGCTGATGCCGACCGAAGGCGACCTGAGCGCCGCCGCGCGACTGGGCGGCACCTCCGAGATCATCACCGACCCGGGCAATCTCGACCTGGCGCTGGCGGCCGCCCGCGAACTGGACTGCCAGGTGTTGGTGCTCGGTGGCGGTGAGGCACGCGACCTGCACCTGCCTCCCGACGCTGAAGACGTCATCGACATGGAGCAGATCGACCCCGACGCCGTCGACTTGCCCGGCTGGTACCGGCCCAACCCGGGATTCGCCCGCGACCTGGCGTTCGTCGCCTTCAGCACGGTGGCCGGCGAGCTGGTGGCCAAGCAGATCACCAACTACCGCTGGGCGCTCTCGGCATTCGGTACCGCCTCGACGGCCGCCCTGGGGCCCAACGACACGGTGTACTGCCTGACACCGCTGCACCACGAGTCGGGGCTGCTGGTCAGTCTCGGCGGTGCCGTGGTGGGCGGGGCGCGCATCGCGTTGTCGCGCGGGCTGCACCCGGATCGGTTCGTCGCCGAGGTGCGTCAGTACGGGGTCAGCGTGGTGTCCTACACCTGGGCGATGCTGCGTGAGGTCATCGACGACCCGAATTTCGTGCTGCAGGGCAATCATCCGGTGCGGTTGTTCATCGGTTCGGGTATGCCCACCGGCCTGTGGCAGCGGGTCACCGAGGCGTTCGCGCCGGCCCACGTCGTCGAGTTCTTCGCCACCACCGACGGCCAGGCGGTGCTGGCCAACGTCTCCGGCGCCAAGGTCGGCAGCAAGGGCCGCCCGCTGCCCGGCGCGGTCGAGGTGGAACTGGCCGCCTACGACCCCGACAACGACCTGATCCTGGAGAACGAGCGGGGTTTCGTGCAGATCGCCGAGACCAACGAGGTCGGGGTGCTGCTGGCCAAACCCCGCGGGCCGATCGACCCGTCGGCGTCGGTCAAGCGCGGGGTGTTCGCGCCCGCCGACACCTGGATCTCCACCGAGTACCTGTTCCGGCGGGACGCCGACGGCGACTACTGGCTGGCCGGCGGGCGCGGTTCGAGCATCCACACCCAACGCGGGATGGCCTATCCGGTGCTGATCACCGACGCGCTGGGCATCGTGACCGGCGTCGATCTGGCGGTCACCTATCGGGTGCCGGCCGGCGACACCGAGCTCGTCGTGTCGGCGGTCACGGTGCGGCCGGGTGCGACCGTCACCGCCGCCGATCTCAGCGAGGCGGTGGCCGACATGCCCGTCGGCGTCGGACCCGACATCGTCCATGTCGTGCCGGATCTGCCGCTGAGTGCCGTCTACCGCCCGACGCTGGGGACGCTGCGCGAGGCCGGGGTGCCCAAGGCCGGACGCAACGCCTGGTACTTCGATGCGGCCGGTGGGCAGTTCAAGCGGTTGACCGCCGCGGTGCGGGCCGAATTGACCGGGGGCGCCAAGTGATCGACCAAGCCCTGCTGGACATCCTGGTCTGCCCGGTCGATCGCGGTCCGCTGCTGCTGGTGAAACGCTCCGGCGGCTCCGGTGACAGCGCGCTGTATAACCCGCGGCTGCACCGCGCCTACCGCATCGACGACGGCATTCCGGTGCTGCTGGCCGATGAGGCCGACCCGGTCGGCGACGACGAGCACACCGGCCTCATCGCCCAAGCGGGTCCGGCAGATCCCCGGTGAGGTAACGCTGCAGCGTGGGGGCGACCATCGCCACGATCTGCTCGTGCGACAGTGAGGCAAGCGGTTCCAGCCCGATGATGTAGCGGGCGACCACGACACCCATCAGCTGGCTGGCGGTGAACTCGGCTCGCAGCACGCCGGTTCCGGCCGGTTCGTCGACCCGGTGAGCCAGTTCGGCGATCACGATGTCGCGGAAGAACGAACGAGCCAGTGGCACTTCGGTTCCGGTGAGCATCGAGCGCAGCGCCGCGATCATCCCGGTGCCGGCCTGCGAATCCCACAGCGGCAGCAGCAGCTCCGGCAGGGTGCGGCCGAGCTGCTCGACGGGGGTGTCCCGCAGCGGTCCCAGCACCACCATCGGGTCGACCGGCAGCTCGGTCGCCGCGGCGAACAGCTGCTGTTTGGTGCCGTAGTAGTGGTGCACCAGCGCGGCGTCGACGCCGGCCTGCGCGGCCACCGCGCGGATCGAGGTGTTACCGAACCCGTTGCGGGCGAACAGGTCCCGTGCGGCGGCCAGGATCCGGTCCCGGGTGTCGGAGGACCCCGACGGGCGGCCCGGCTTCCGGCTGGTGGTCTCCGCGGACATCAGGCCGTCCGCCGCCGCAGCGTCACTGCCGCCAGGCACAGTGCGGCGGCAGCGAAGGCCAGCACGATGGCGATGTCACGGACCGCGGTGCCGGTCAGCTCCGGGTGCATGCCCACCTGCTGCAGTGCCTCCAGGGCGTAGCTGGCCGGCATGGCGTTGCTGACCCACTGCAGCCAGCCGGGCATCGCCGCGCGCGGCACGATGATGCCCGCCAGCAGCAGCTGCGGCACCATCACCAGCGGAATGAACTGCACGGCTTGGAATTCGGTACGTGCGAACGCGCTGCACAGCAGGCCCAGCCCGACGCCGAGCACCGCGTTGACGATCGCGATCGCGAACACCCACGCCGGGCTGCCGGAGGTCTCGAAACCGAGCAGCCAGAACGCGACCACGCACGCCAGGCTGGCCTGCGCGGCCGCCGCGATCGAGAACGCCGTCCCGTAGGCGGCCAGCAGCTCCAGCCGGCCCAGCGGCGTGGTCAGAATGCGCTCCAGCGTTCCCGAGGCTCGTTCGCGCTGCATGGTGATCGCGGTGATGACGAACATCAGAAACAGCGGGAACAGGCCCAGCAGGATCAGGCATGCGACGTTGAACGGCGACGGCGCTCCCGGCGGATGCGCGGCGTTTTGGAACATGAAATACATCAGCGTGATGACCAGGCTGGGCAGCAGCAGGATCATCACGACGCTGCGGCGGTCGCCGGCAAGCTGCCGCAGGATCCGCTGCGTGGTGGCCGCAAACGGCCGTAGCTGCAGCGACCCGGTCAGCCGGTTCGGGGCGCGGTGGTGCGCCGGATGACGGACAGGAACGCTTCCTCCATCGCTTGACATCCGGTCTCCTCTCGCAGTCGCCTCGGGGTGGTGCGCGCCAGCAGCCTGCCCTGGCGCATCAGCAGCAGATCGCCGCAGTGGTCGGCTTCATCCATGACATGGCTGGACACCAGCAGCGTGGTGCCGCGGCGGGCCAGCGTCTGAAACTGCTGCCACAGCTCGGCGCGCAGTACCGGGTCCAGGCCGATCGTCGGCTCGTCGAGCACCAGCAGGTCCGGCCGGCCGACCAGCGCGCAGGCCAGCGAGACCCGGGCACGCTGCCCACCGGACAGGTTGGCGCAGTATTCGCCACGGTGGCTGCGCAGATCCACCGCGTCGATCGCCTCGTCAGCGGCGTGTGCGTCGACTCCGGCAAGTGCCGCGAAGTACCGGACGTTGTCGAGAATCCGCAGGTCGTCGTAGATCGTCGCCTCCTGGGGCATGTAGCCGACCCGGTGGCGCAGCGGGGCCGAGCCGGCCGGGCTGCCCAGCACGGTGACCTGCCCGCTGGTGATGATCTGGGTGCCGACGATGCAGCGCATCAAGGTGGTCTTACCGCAGCCGGACGGGCCGAGCAGGCCGGTGATGGCGCCGGGGGCGATGCGCAACGACAAGTCGTGCAGCACCGGGCGCTTGCCGCGGACCACCCGCAGGTGCTCGATGGCGACGGCCGGGGCGGTGCGCGGCCCCGA
Source organism: uncultured Mycobacterium sp. (assembly GCA_964397355.1). Classification (GTDB taxonomy): domain Bacteria; phylum Actinomycetota; class Actinomycetes; order Mycobacteriales; family Mycobacteriaceae; genus Mycobacterium. The sequence continues at coordinate 4,406 of CAYNJD010000191.1, forward strand.
GAATTCATCACGCGATGAAATCATCATGTGATGAATATTCTGCCGGTCGCGTCGCGTTGTCAAGCATCCGGCAGAATCACCGGCGTGACTGCTGCCCGGCTTGCGGTGGATCCGCTCGCGGCCGCGCACCTGCTACTCGGCGCCACCCTCACCGCTCGCGGGGTGCGTGCGACGATCGTCGAGGTGGAGGCCTACGGCGGCGTGCCGGACGGGCCCTGGCCGGACCGGGCGGCGCACTCCTACCGGGGGCCCACCGGTCGCAACACGGTGATGTTCGGCCCGCCCGGGCACCTCTACACCTACCGCAGCTACGGCATGCACGTCTGCGCCAACGTGGCCTGCGGCCCGGACGGGACGGCCGCCGCGGTGCTGCTGCGGGCGGCGGTGATCGACGACGGGTTCGCGGTGGCGCTGACCCGTCGCGGCGCCACCGTGTCCGACGTCGCCTTGGCTCGCGGCCCGGGGAATCTGTGCTCGGCGTTGGGAATCACCATGGACGACAACGGGATCGACCTGTTCGACGCCGCCAGCCCGGTGCGGCTGCGGCTCGGTTCGCCGCCGGCTGCCCAGGCCGGACCGCGGGTGGGAGTCAGTCAGGCCGCCGACCGGCCGTGGCGGTTGTGGGTGCCGGGCCGGCCCGAAGTATCGGCCTACCGGCGCAGCCCGCGGGCACCGGCGCTCGGCGCCAGCGACTGATCCGGGAAAATCGACTCATGCCGACGACGATTCTCGACGAGCTGAACTGGCGCGGGCTGATCGCCCAATCCACCGACCTGGACGCGCTGAGCGCCGAAGTGGCCCGCGGGCCGATCACCGTCTATGCCGGATTCGACCCGACCGCCCCCAGCCTGCACGCCGGAAACCTGGTGCCACTGTTGGCATTACGTCGCTTCCAGCGGGCCGGGCACCGGCCCATCGTGCTGGCCGGCGGGGCCACCGGCCTGATCGGCGACCCCCGCGAATCCGGTGAACGCACCCTCAACACCACCGACACCGTGGCCGAGTGGTCCGAGCGGATCCGCGGCCAGCTGGAACGTTTCGTCGACTGCGACGACAGCCCCACCGGCGCGGTGGTGGTCAACAACCTGGACTGGACCGCGCCGCTGTCGGCGGTGGAGTTCCTGCGCGACGTCGGCAAGCACTTCTCGGTCAACGTGATGCTGGACCGCGACACCATCCGGCGGCGGCTGGACTCCGAGGGCATCTCCTACACCGAGTTCAGCTACATGCTGCTGCAGGCCAACGACTACGTGCAGCTGCACCAGCGGCACGGCTGCACGCTGCAGATCGGCGGCTCCGACCAGTGGGGCAACATCATCGCCGGCGTGCGGCTGGTCCGCCAGAAGCTCGGTGCCACCGTGCACGCGCTGACGGTGCCGCTGGTCACGGCCGCCGACGGCACCAAGTTCGGCAAGTCCACCGGCGGCGGCAGCCTGTGGCTGGACCCGCAGATGACCAGCCCGTACGCCTGGTACCAGTACTTCTTCAACACCGCCGACGCCGACGTGATCCGCTACCTGCGCTGGTTCACCTTCCTGACCGCCGACGAGCTGGCGGAACTGGAACAGGCCACCGCCGAGCGTCCGCAGCAGCGGGCCGCCCAGCGCCGGCTGGCCCGGGAGTTCACCACGCTGGTGCACGGCCAGGCGGCCACCGAGGCGGTCGAGCTGGCCAGCCAGGCGCTGTTCGGCCGCGGTGAGCTGGCCGACCTGGACGCATCGACACTGGCCGCGGCCTTACAGGAGACCCCGATGGCCCAGCTGGCGCCCGGCGCGCCGGATGGCATCGTCGACCTGCTGGTCGCCACCGGGCTGTCGGCCAGCCGGGGCGCGGCCCGCCGCACGATCGGCGAGGGCGGCGTCTCGGTGAACAACGCGCGTATCGACAGCGAGGAGTGGACGCCACGGCCCGAGGACTTTCTGCACGGTCGGTGGCTGGTGCTGCGCCGCGGCAAGCGCAACGTCGCCGGTGTCGAACGGGGCTAGCGGCAGCCGCCGGCGGGGCGGTCGGTTGATCTTGAAGGGGTCGAAATAGCTCTGCTAGCAGCGGATTTGACTCCCAGTTTCACCTCGCGTAACTTAATCCCCGTCGCCGCGACCAGGCCAGACCGGGTCAGCGCGACAAGCCCGCGGAGTCGAAGAGATTCGCAAAGCGATTCCGGGGGCGTTTCACTTGTCCGCACGGCCGATGCGCGGCTTTTAGCCGCGGGTTGACTGCGCGTCCGGGTGGGGCGTGTTGTTTGAGAACTCAATAGTGTGTTTGGT
>CAYNJD010000192.1:0-6626 GCA_964397355.1 uncultured Mycobacterium sp.
AACATCCGCAGCTGGGCGTCCAGGCGCGGCGGGCTGTCGTCGGGCTCACCCGCCAACACCACGATCACCCGGCTGGGATGTTCCTGGCTGGCCATGTTGGCCGCCTCGATGGACTCGTCGAGCAGCAGATCGTTCTCGATGGCGATGATCAGGCTCAAGACCCGGCCCGTCGTCGCCGCGCCGACCTGTTCGCGAAGCAGGTTGAGCTTCTTGTTGATCGCGGTGGTGGAGGTGTCCGGCAGCTCGACGATCACTTACGGCCTCCGCCATTCCCGGCCGGAGCGCGCCAGCATCTCGAACGACGACCGCGGACCCCAGCTGCCGGCCTCATACGGCTCCGGTTTGCCGTGTTCGGCCCAGTTCTCGAGCACCGGATCCAGTATCTCCCAAGATAATTCGACTTCGGCGTTCACCGGGAACAATGACGGCTCACCGAGCAGCACATCGAGGATCAGCCGCTCGTAGGCCTCCGGTGAGTCCTCGGAGAACGCCGAGCCGTACGAGAAGTCCATGTTGACGTCGCGGACCTCCATCAGGTGACCGGGCACCTTGGAGCCGAAACGCAGCGTGATCCCCTCGTCGGGCTGTACCCGGATCACCAACGCGTTCTTACCCAGTTCATCGGTCATGGTGTCGTCGAACGGCAGGTGCGGTGCCCGCTTGAACACCAGCGCGATCTCGGTGACCCGCCGCCCCAGCCGTTTGCCGCTGCGCAGGTAGAACGGCACACCGGCCCAGCGCCTGGTGTCGACCTCCAGGGTGATGGCCGCATAGGTCTCGGTTCGCGAATCGTGGGCGAACCCCTCCTCGTCCAGCAGGCCGACGACGCGTTCGCCGCCCTGCCACCCGGCGGCGTATTGACCGCGGGAGGTGGTCTGATCCAGCGGCTGGGCCAGCCGGGTGGCGGAGAGCACCTTGATCTTCTCGGCCTGTAACTCGGTGGGGGAGAAGCTGACCGGCTCCTCCATCGCGGTCAGTGCCAGCAACTGCAGCAGGTGGTTCTGGATCACGTCTCGGGCGGCGCCGATGCCGTCGTAGTAACCGGCCCGCCCGCCCAGACCGATGTCCTCGGCCATGGTGATCTGCACGTGGTCGACATAGTGGGCGTTCCAGATCGGGTCGAACAGCTGGTTGGCGAAGCGCAGCGCGAGGATGTTCTGCACCGTCTCCTTGCCCAGGTAGTGATCGATGCGAAACACCGACTCCTCCGGGAACACGCTGTTGACCACGTTGTTGAGCTCGACGGCGCTGGCCAGGTCGTGACCGAACGGCTTCTCGATCACCACCCGGCTCCACCGGCCGTCCCGCGGCCGGGCCAGCCCGCTGGCGTGCAGTTTCTCGCACACCACCGGGAAGGCATCCGGCGGGACCGACAGGTAGAAGGCGTGATTGCCGCCGGTGCCGCGCTCGGCGTCGAGTTGATCCAGCGTCTCGGCCAGCCGGGCGAAGGCGGCGTCGTCGTCGAACGTGCCTGTCACGAACCGGAACCCGGCTGCCAGCCGATCCCATACCACCTGACGGAACGGGGTCCGGGCATGCTGTTTGACGGCCTGGTAGACGACGTCGGCGAAATCCTCATCCGCCCAGTCCCGGCGGGCGAACCCGACCAGCGCGAAGGTGGGCGGCAGCAGCCCGCGGTTGGCCAGGTCGTAGATGGCCGGCATCAGCTTGCGCCGGGCGAGGTCGCCGGTGACCCCGAAGATCACCACGCCGCACGGGCCGGCGATCCGGGGCAGGCGTTTGTCGCGCTTGTCCCGCAGCGGATTCCGCCACCCCGCGGAGGTGTCTTGCGCTACCCCTGCGCCGCCCATCAGGTCACTTGGCGGCGTCGAGCTGCGCGGTGGTGGCATCCAGCAGCTCGCCCCAGGACGCCTCGAACTTCTCCACGCCCTCGTCCTCCAGCACCACGAACACATCCGCTAGGTCGATGCCCACGGCGGCGAGCTGGTCGAAGACCTGCTGGGACGCCGCCGCGGTGCCGGCGATGGTGTTGCCGGTGATATCGCCGTGGTCGGCCACGGCGTCCAACGTGTTCTCCGGCATGGTGTTGACGGTGTGAGGGGCCACCAACTCGGTGACGTAGAGGGTGTCGGGGTAATCCGGGTTCTTCACCCCGGTCGAGGCCCACAGCGGGCGCTGCACCCGGGCGCCGTGCGCCGCCAGCGCCGCGAAGCGCTCACCGCCGAAGACCTCTTCGTAGGCGGCGTAGGCCAGCCGCGCGTTGGCCACGCCGGCCTTCCCGCGCAACGCCAGGGCGTCCGCCGAGCCGATCTTCTGCAGCCGGTTGTCCACCTCGGTGTCGACGCGGGAGACGAAGAACGACGCCACCGAGTGGATCTTGGCCAGATCATGCCCGGCGGCCTTGGCCGCCTCCAGGCCGGCCAGGTAGGCGTCCATCACCTCGCGGTGCCGCTCGACGGAGAAGATCAGTGTGACGTTGACCGAGACCCCCTCGGCCAGCACCGCGGTGATCGCCGGCAGCCCGGCTTTGGTGGCCGGGATCTTGATGAACAGGTTCGGCCGGTCGACGATCTTCCACAGCTCGACAGCCTGGGCGATGGTCTTGTCGGTCTCGTGGGCCAGCCGCGGGTCGACCTCGATCGACACCCGGCCGTCGACGCCGTCGGAGGCCTCCCACGCCTGGGTCAACACGTCGCAGGCATTGCGCACGTCATCGGTGGTGACGGTGCGGATCACGGCGTCCACGTCGGCGCCGCGGGCCGCCAGCTCGGCCAGCTGCTTGTCGTAGGCGTGGCCCTTCTCCAGCGCCTTCTGGAAGATGGTCGGGTTGGTGGTCACCCCGACGACGCTGCGGGTGGCGACGAGGTCAGCCAGGTTGCCCGACGTCAGCCGGTCGCGGGACAGGTCGTCGAGCCACACCGATACGCCGGCGGCGCTCAGAGCGGCAAGCTTTTGGTTCTGAGTCATGTTGCGCTCCTAATCAATCGACTTTGCGAGCCGGTCTCGGGTTACTTGTCCAAGGCCCGTTCGGCGGCGGCGACGACGGCCTCGGGTGTGAAACCGAACTCACGGAACAGGGTTTTGTAGTCGGCGGATTCGCCGTAGTGCTCGATCGAGACGATCTCACCGGTGTCGCCCACCACCTTGTGCCAGCACTGCGCGACACCGGCTTCGACCGCGACCCGCGCCGACACCGCCGGCGGCAGCACCGCGTCGCGGTACTCGGCCGGCTGCGCCTCGAACCACTCCAGACAGGTCATCGACACCACTCGGGCGTTGATGTCCTTGTCGGCCAAGAGTTTCTGGGCCTCGACGGCGAGCTGCACCTCCGACCCGGTGGCGATCAGCAACACGTCGGGCTTCGCCTCCCCGGCGCCGCCGAGCACGTAACCGCCGCGCGCGACACCGTCGGGGTCGGTGCCCTCCAGAATCGGCACGCCCTGACGAGTCAGGACCATCCCGACCGGACCGCTGTCCGCGCCGCGCGCCAGCACGGTGCGCCAGGCGTAGGCGGTCTCGTTGGCATCGGCCGGGCGCACCACCGACAACCGGGGGATGGCGCGCAGCGCCGACAGGTGTTCGATCGGCTGGTGGGTGGGGCCGTCCTCACCCAGCCCGATCGAGTCGTGGGTCCACACGTAGATCGGGTCGATATCCATCAGCGCGGCCAGCCGCACCGCGGGCCGCATGTAGTCGGAGAACTGCAGGAAGGTGCCGCCGTAGGCGCGGGTGGGGCCGTGCAGCACGATGCCGGACAGGATCGAGCCCATCGCGTGCTCGCGGATGCCGAAGTGCAGGGTGCGGCCGTACGGTTGCGCGGTGTAGTCCTTGGTGGAGATCGACTCCGGCCCGAACGACGCCACGCCGTCCATCGTGGTGTTGTTGCTGCCGGCCAGATCGGCGGAGCCGCCCCACAACTCGGGAAGCTTCGGCCCCACCGCCGAAAGCACCTTTCCGGACGCGGCGCGGGTGGCCACCGCCTTGGAACCGGGCTCCCAGTACGGCAGGTCGGCATCCCAGCCGTCCGGCAGCTTGCCGGCCAGCAGCCGGTCCAGCAGCGCCTTGCGCTCCGGCTCGCGTGCCGCCCACGCCTCGAACTGCGTCTGCCACTCGGCGTGCGCGGCCTTGCCGCGGGCCACCAGATCCCGGGTGTGGGTGATGACGTCTTCGCCGACGTCGAACGACTTGTCCGGGTCGAACCCGAGCGCCTTCTTGGTGGCGGCCACTTCCTGCTCGCCGAGCGCGGAGCCGTGGGCGGCGCCGGTGTTCATCTTGTTCGGGGCCGGGTAGCCGATGATGGTGCGCAGCGAAATGAACGACGGCTTGTCGGTGACGGCCTTCGCCTTGGCGATCGCCTCCTCGATGCCGGTCACGTTCTCGCCGCCCTCGACCTCCTGGACGTGCCAGCCGTAGGACCGGTAGCGCGCGGCGGTGTCCTCGCCGAGCGCGATCGCGGTGTCGTCCTCGATGGAGATCTTGTTGTGGTCGTAGAACACGATCAGGTTGCCGAGCTGCTGCACGCCGGCCAGCGACGATGCCTCGCTGGTGACGCCTTCCTCGATGTCGCCGTCCGAGGCGATCACGTAGATGTAGTGGTCGAACGGGCTCTCACCCGGGGCGGCGTCCGGGTCGAACAGCCCGCGCTCATAGCGGGCGGCCATCGCCATCCCCACCGCCGACGCCAGGCCCTGGCCGAGCGGGCCGGTGGTGATCTCCACCCCCTTGGTGTGGCGGAACTCCGGGTGACCCGGGGTTTTGGAGCCCCAGGTGCGCAGCGCCTCGATGTCGGACAGCTCGAGCCCGAAACCGCCCAGGTAGAGCTGGATGTAGAGCGTCAGGCTGGAGTGCCCGCAGGACAATACGAACCGGTCGCGGCCCAGCCAGTGCGTGTCGGACGGATCGTGCCGCATCACCCGCTGGAACAGCGTGTAGGCCAGCGGAGCGAGGCTCATCGCGGTGCCGGGGTGGCCGCTGCCGCACTTCTGGACCGCGTCGGCGGCCAGCACCCGGGCGGTGTCGACGGCGAGCGAGTCGATCTCGGCCCAGTCGGACGGGTGGTTCGGGCGGGTAAGAGCGGAGATCTCTGCAGCAGTGGTCACGTACGTCATGTCCTCATCGTCGACGAGCCTGGTTAGTCCTCACCCTAGTGCGGGCGGATGCCGTGTTGCAGGTCGGCGTCGCCGGATTCGCCGCGAAACGACCCTGCGATTCGGTCGACCCGGCTACGCGGTCTACCATCGGTCGTAGTAGACGCTGGCGTCGCTGCTGCCATCCGAGGAGTCATCACGTGAGTATTCGCGAGCGCGCCGCGCCGCGCCGAATACGCGCAATACGTAGCACGTTGTTGGCGTACCTGTCGCTGACCAAACCCCGCATCATCGAGTTGCTGCTGGTCACGACCATCCCGGCGATGCTGCTGGCCGACCGCGGCACGGTGAATCCGCTGCTGATCTTCAACACGCTGATCGGCGGGATGTTGGCCGCCGCGGGCGCTCACGCGCTGAACTGCGTCGTCGACGCCGACATCGACAAGGTGATGAAGCGCACGGCGCGCCGGCCGCTGGCCCGCGAGGCGGTGCCGACCCGCAACGCCCTGATATTCGGGCTGGCGCTGGGCGCCGTGTCCTTCGTGTGGCTGTGGCGCACCACCAACCTGATGTCGGGCCTGCTGGCGATGGCCACCATCGCGTTCTACGTGCTGGTTTATTCGATGCTGCTCAAGCGGCACACCTCGCAGAACGTGGTGTGGGGCGGGGCGGCCGGCTGCATGCCGGTGGTGATCGGCTGGTCGGCGGTGACCGGCACCATCGGCTGGCCGGCGGTGGTGATGTTCGCGGTCATCTTCTTCTGGACGCCGCCGCACACCTGGGCACTGGCGATGCGTTACAAGGACGACTACGCGGCGGCGGGGGTGCCGATGCTGCCGGTGGTCGCCAGCGAGCGGGTGGTGACGCAGCGGATCCTGATCTACACCTGGGCGACGGTGGCGGCCACGCTGGCGTTGGTGCCCGCCGCCGGCTGGCTGTATGCGGCGGTGGCGTCGCTGGCCGGGACGTGGTTTTTGGCCATGGCCCATCAGCTCTACGCCGGCGTGCGCCGCGGTGAGCCGGTCAAACCGCTACGGCTGTTCCTGCAGTCGAACAACTACCTGGCCGTGGTGTTCTGCGCGCTGGCGGTGGATTCGGCCATCGGCCTGCCCACGGTGTTCTAAAGCGCATCAGCTCGGCCGGGCGCCCTGCCATTCGAACCGGGTCCGCCCGTCGGTGCCGAGCGCCGCGGTGATGCGCCGGCGCATCCGCTCCGGCATATCGGGCAGCGCCGTCAGCGCACACCAGCGCGCGTCGGTGCTCTCGTCGTCGGCCGGGTAGGGTTCGCCGGCCACCCAGCGCATCACGAAGACGTGGTCGAGGTACTGGGCGCGATCCCCGTTGACGTGGGTCACCGGCGCGGTGGTGTGCACCCAGGCCAGGTGCTCGGGCACCGCGCTCACCCCGGTTTCCTCGGTCACTTCCCGGACCGCGGCGTCGGCGGGTTCCTCACCGGGGTCGACGATCCCGGTCACCGGCGCCCACACGCCGTTGTCGGCCCGCCGGACCAGCAGCACCTCGTCGTCGCGGATCACCACCGCCGTCACGCCGATCAGCCAGAGCGGGTCGTGGCCGATC
>CAYNJD010000193.1:0-6624 GCA_964397355.1 uncultured Mycobacterium sp.
ATGCCGGTGATCGGCACCTGGCTGCACTGGGCGCTGTTCGGCGGCGACTTCCCGGGCACCATCTTGATCCCGCGGCTCTACGCGCTGCACATCCTGCTGATCCCGGGCATCATCCTGGCGCTGATCGGCGTGCACCTGGCGCTGGTGTGGTTCCAGAAGCACACCCAGTTCCCCGGCCCGGGACGCACCGAGAGCAACGTCGTCGGGGTCCGGGTGCTGCCGGTGTTCGCGATCAAGTCCGGCGCGTTCTTCGCGATGATCACCGGGATTCTCGCCCTGATGGGCGGCCTGCTGCAGATCAACGCGATCTGGAACCTGGGCCCCTACCGGCCTTCTCAGGTCTCGGCGGGCAGCCAGCCGGACTTCTACATGATGTGGACCGAGGGCCTGGCCCGGCTCTGGCCGGCGTGGGAGTTCTACTTCCTCGGCCACACCGTGCCCGGCCCGGTCGGGGTCGCGCTGATCATGGGCGCGGTCTTCGTCCTGCTGACCATCTACCCGTTCCTGGAGAAGCGGTTCACCGGGGACTACGCGCACCACAACCTGCTGCAGCGGCCCCGGGACGCTCCGGTCCGCACCGCGATCGGCGCCATGGCGATCTCCTTCTACATGGTGCTCACCCTGGCGGCGATGAACGACATCATCGCGTGGAAGTTCCACATCTCGCTGAATGCGACGACCTGGATCGGCCGCATCGGGATGGTGGTGCTGCCGCCGATCATCTTCTTCGCCACCTACCGGTGGTGCATCGGGTTGCAGCGCAGCGACCGTGATGTTCTCGAGCACGGTGTGGAGACCGGCATCATCAAGCGGCTGCCGCACGGTGCCTACATCGAGCTGCACCAGCCGTTGGGGCCGGTCGACGAGCACGGCCACCCGATTCCGCTGGAGTACGCCGGCGCGCCGCTGCCCAAGAAGATGAACAAGCTGGGCTCGGGCGGCGCCCCCGGCCGGGGCAGCTTCCTCACCGCCGACCCGGCATCCGAGGACACCGCGCTGACCGAGGCCGCGCACGCCGGCGAGCGGCGGGCAATGGCCGCGCTGGCCGAACGGCAGGACGGCAGCGGCAACGGCCAGCACTGACCCGTTGCCGCCCGGCGGCCTGCGCGCCTTGCTGCGCGGGCTGCCGGTGCTGACCGGTTGCGCACCGGAGTTCGATCCGCAGCGGGCACCGGCCGACCCGGTCGAGCTGTTCACCCGGTGGCTGCTGCATGCCGTCGACAGCGATGTCGCCGAGCCGCACGCCATGACGGTGTCGACGGTGTCCACCGCGGCCGGGTCACGGCCGTCGGCACGGGTGCTGATCCTCAAGGACGTCGACGCCGAAGGCTGGCATTTCGCGGTCAGCTCGGCGAGCCGCAAAGGCGCCGAGCTCGCTCGCAATCCCGCTGTGGCGCTGACGTTTTACTGGCCCGCGCTGGGCCGGCAGGTCAGGGTCGAGGGCATCGCGCAGGCCGACCCGCCGCAACTGGCCGCCGAGGACTTCCTGGCTCGCTCACAGGGCGCCCGGGCGATGGCGCTCACCGGGCGCCAGAGCGAGCCCTACTGCGATCCCGCCGAGATCAGCGAGGCACTGGCGAAGGCACGTCTGGAACTCGAGCGCTCCCCCGCCCTGGTGCCCGACGAGTGGGTGTCGTATGCGGTGCGGGCCGATCGGGTCGAGTTCTGGCAGGCCGATGCCGCCCGCCGGCACCGCAGGCTGCGCTACGAACGCGACGGGGCGGGCTGGTCGTCGACGCTGCTGTGGCCGTGAGGGGCCGCCGTCAGCCGAAGCGGGACGGCAGCTCCAGCACTTCGCCCAGCCGCCGTAGGTACAGCCACGGGATCACCGGCATCGCCAGGGTGATCGCCCCGGCCAGGCCGTAGCAGACCCACGAGCCGGTGTCCTTGCCGACCGCCATCAGGTAGGTGGCCAGCGCGACCACCGTCAACGCTCCCCCGGCGGCGGCGGCCAGCACCGTCAGCCCGCGCAGCAGCACCCGGTCCACCTGGGCCTGGTTGGGCCGCACCGGGCGTGTGGCGGCCGCCCGCCGGCCCGGGGCGTCAAAACCGCGCTGTGGCACCGGCCCGGCTTGCCGCGGCGGCGGACCCGATGGCGGCTGCGAGCCGAAACCGGCGCCCGGCCGTGACGGGTCGGCCTGGCGGGCGCGCAGCAGCACCGGGATCGCGGCCAGGATGACCAGCGCCGAAACCCCGATGACGATGTAGAGCAGGCCGGTGTGCGAACGCTCCGTGGGCTCGTGAAAGCCCCGGCCGAGGTCCACCAGCGCCACGACCGCCGCCACGCTCATGCCCAGCAGCGTCAGCCAGATCGCGGCGCACACGCCGAGCAGCACGCGGTCGATGACCTCCGGTGGGTGCTCCGTCCGCAGGAAGCGGTCTGCGAAGTTCTTGGCGACCATCAGCAGCTCGTCGCCGGTGCGTCGTTGCTGTTGGACGACAGCACCCTGCCGTCACTGCTGGTGATCGAGCAGTTCAGCTTGCTCAGCCGCAGCATGCTGGAGGCCTCCACCGAGCCGATCTCCGACTGGGAGATCGGGGTCAGCGTCAGCGACCACGGGATGTAGGCGTTGCGTTGCGTCCGCCGCTGCCCGGATGCGTCGACGTAGGTGATCGTGATCTGGTCGAACGGCGCCTTGGTACCGGTCACCGAGTAGGTCACCTGCATCGGCTTGGCCTGGGTGGTCGTGGTGGGCTCCGGCGTCGTGGTGGATGGTTCGGGGGCCGGTGTCTCGACCGGCGGCGGGGGCGGCGGGGGTTCCTCGCTGGGCGGCGGCGGGGGTGGTGGCTCCTCGCTGCTCGGCGGCGGTGGGGGCGGCGGCGGTGGCGTGGTGGTGGTCGGGGTGCTGGTTTTGGTGATCTCGTCCTGCACCGGCGGCAACGAGACGGTGCTGCTGGTGGTGTCCGGGGTGGCCAGATCGTGAGTCTCGGTGCGGGCGAACAACAGCGCCACGGACACCACCAGGGAGATCGCGGCGATGATCACGGTGACACCGACCACCCAGGGCCAGCGCGGCGTCTTGCCGTGCGGATCCGGCTCGTCGCGGTTGTCGTAGTTGTCGTAGTCGTACAGCCGCGGATCCACCGGCACGTACGGGCCGCTCAGGAACTGTTCGGACTCGGGGGCCGAATAGGCCTGCGAATACGCGGTGTTGTCCGGGGCGGTGCCGGGTGTGGCGGCCCCGACCTCGTCGATCGCCGGGATGTCGTCGTCGGCTGCGTCCGAGACGATATCCGAGGCCGGCCGACCGTTGCCGCGGTCTTCGTCGCCAGCGCCCGTCTCCGGGGGATTCGGCCCGCTCATTCCCGCCTATCCTGTTCCAACCGCGACGCCCGCGCGCGCCACGCCGTGACCGACCGCGGTCCAATCAACCGCCGTTGGTCATTGTGCACCGGCAACCCTACCCAAACGGGTTGACACGACGGTCCCGACGGACCCGGGTCAGTGTTTCTCGGGGCCGATGTAGTACTCGAAGACCAGTCCGGCCACGCTCGAGAGCACCATCACCACTCCGGCGGCGATCAGCCACGGCAGCCACAACGCGATCCCCACCGCGGCGACCGACCCGGACAGTGCGATCAGGATGGGCCACCAGCTGTGCGGGCTGAAGAAGCCCAATTCCCCGGCGCCGTCGCTGACTTCGGCCGCCTCGTAGTCCTCGGGGCGGGTGTCGAGCCGACGCGCCACGAACCGGAAGAAGGTGGCCACGATCAGCGCCATGACCCCGGTCAGGATCAACGCGGTGGTCCCGGCCCACTCCACGCCGCCGGTGGCGAACAGCGTGGTCAACACGGCGTAGATCACCCCGACCACCACGAAGAAGGTGGCCACGAACTCGAACAGCCTGGATTCGATGCGCATGAGGTCGGTCCCCTACTTGTCGCTGTCCTGCGGGGCCACCAGCAGGCCACGGCGGCTATCGAACGGATGGGTGGTGACGGCCAGCGGTTCCTGGTTGATCGCCTCCAGCGCCTCGGCGTTGGACTTGCCGGCGATGCGCTGGCCGAGGTAGGCCTTGAAGTCGTTGGGCGAGACCACCCGGACCTCGAAGTTCATCATCGCGTGGTAGGTGCCGCACATCTCGGCGCAGTGGCCGACGAACGCACCCTCCTTGGTGATCTCGGCCACCTGGAAGGTGTTCACCTGGTTGTTGCGCTCAGGCCAGGCGATGACGTCACGCTTGAACAGGAACTCCGGCACCCAGAAGGCGTGAATGACGTCGGCGGAGTTCAACACGAACTCGATGCGCTTGCCGCTGGGCACCACCAGCACCGGGATCTCGTCGGTGGTGCCGAGCGTCTCGACCTTGTCGAAGTTCAGGTAGGTCCGGTCCTCGGTGTTGAGGCCGCGAACCGGCCCGACCAGCTCCTCACCGTGGGCGTCGACGCCCTCGGGCTTGGAGGCCATGGCCTCCTTGCGCTTCGGGTCCGCGCCGTCGTAGCTCAGCGTGCCGTCGTGGAAGTCGACCTTCTGGTAGCCGAACTTCCAGTTCCACTGGAAGGCGGTGACGTCGACGACCACCTCCGGGTCGGGCTCGTGGTGCAGCATCTTCTCCTGCACCACGACGGTGAAGTAGAAGATCACCGCGATGGCCAGGAACGGCAGCACGGTCAGCCCGAGTTCCAGGGGCATGTTGTAGCCGAACTGGCGCGGCAGCTCGGTGTCGGTCGGCTTCTTCCGGTGGAAGATCATCGCCCAGAAGATCATCCCCCAGACGATGCCGCCGATCGCCACCGAGGCGATCACCATGCCCAGCCACAGTTTGTAGTTGGCCTCCGCCTCCGGCGTGATGCCCTTGGGCCAGCCGAAACCGACCACATCGGTCCAGTCGAAGCTGCATCCGCTGAGCATTACCGCCAGCAGCCCGAGCACGCCGGCTCCCGCCAGCGGCCGACGCAGACGGCTAAGCACAACGCCCTGCCCGCGACGTGTCACGTTGGTGCCTCCTCGAGTCACAGACCGGGCCGGCGCGAACCGGCGGAGCAGTCGAATACTACGCAGCGTAGACCACCCGGATCGCCGAGGTTCGCATGACCTGCCAGTTGGCCGGCTCGGCGCGGATCGGCCACCGCCCCTGCGCAGGTTGTGGCCGATGCCGGTGCGGCATACTGGGACCCGATGTGTGGACTGCTGGCCTTCGTGCGTGCCCCGGCCGGCACCGCCAACCCCGACGCGACCGCCGACGTCGCCGCCACGGTCGAGCGGGCGGCGCACCTGATGCGCCACCGCGGGCCCGACGAACTGGGCACCTGGACCGGCGCCGGTGTCGCCCTCGGCTTCAACCGGCTGTCGATCATCGACATCGAGCACTCGCATCAGCCGCTGCGGTGGGGCCCCGCCGAGCAACCGGACCGCTACGTGCTGGTGTTCAACGGCGAGATCTACAACTACCTTGAATTGCGCGACGAGCTTTCCACCGGCCACGGCGCGGTGTTCCACACCGACGGCGACGGGGAGGCGATCGTCGCCGGCTACCACTACTGGGGCGCGGCGGTGCTGCCACGGCTGCGCGGCATGTTCGCCTTCGCGCTGTGGGACACGCTGCACGGCGAACTGTTCTGCGCCCGCGACCCGTTCGGGATCAAGCCGCTGTTCACCGCGACCGGGCCGGGCGGCACGGTGGTGGGCAGCGAGAAGAAGTCGCTGCTGGACATGGCCGAGCTGGTGGGCTTCGAGCCCGGCGACGCGGGCATCGACCAGCGCGCGCTGCAGCACTACACGGTGCTGCAGTACGTGCCCGAACCCGAAACCCTGCACCGTGGGGTCCGCCGGCTGGAGTCGGGATGCTGGGCCCGGATCAGCGCGGAGCGGCCGCACCCGGAGGTCGCCCGCTACTTCACGCCGCGATTCGACGCCACCCCGATCACCCGCGACGCCGAGCAGGCCCGCTACGACGAGATCACCGCGGTGCTCCAGGACTCGGTGGCCAAGCACATGCGGGCCGATGTCACCGTCGGGGCGTTCCTGTCCGGCGGGATCGACTCCACCGCGATCGCCGCGCTGGCCATGCGCCACAACCCCAAGCTCATCACCTTCACCACCGGGTTCGAGCGGGAGGGATTCTCCGAGGTCGATGTCGCCGCCGCGTCCGCCGAGGCGATCGGCGCCCGGCATGTGGTCAAGGTGGTCAGCCCGGCCGAATTCGTCGCCGCGCTGCCCGAGATCGTCTGGTATCTCGACGACCCGGTGGCCGACCCGGCCCTGGTGCCGCTGTATTTCATCGCCCGCGAAGCCCGCAAGCACGTCAAAGTGGTGCTCTCCGGCGAGGGCGCCGACGAGCTGTTCGGCGGCTACACGATCTACCGGGAGCCGCTGTCGCTGCGGCCGTTCGACTACCTGCCGGCACCGGTGCGCCGGTCGCTGGGCAAGGTGTCCAAACCGCTGCCCGATGGGATGCGCGGCAAGAGCCTGCTGCACCGCGGGTCACTGACGCTGGAAGAGCGCTATTACGGCAACGCGCGCAGCTTCTCCGACGAGCAGCTACGCGCGGTGCTGCCGGACTTCTCCCCCGATTGGGTCCACACCGATGTCACCGCGCCGCTGTATGCCGAGTCGGCCGGCTGGGATCCGGTGGCCCGCATGCAGCACATCGACCTGTTCACCTGGCTGCGCGGCGACATCCT
>CAYNJD010000194.1:0-4959 GCA_964397355.1 uncultured Mycobacterium sp.
GCCGCCGCCGACAGCCAGCAGCGGGCGGCGCAGGTACAGGCACTGACCGGGCGGTATCCGCTTCGTGGGGACCGAACTATCCAATCGGTCGTTTTCCCTCGACAAGGCCCGCCGCCCGTCGATCCGCTGGAACAGATCTTGAAGACGTACCAGGTATCGGAGGATCCCGATGGCGAGCTCGTTGGGAGCCGCCGTGGCCGCTCAGCTTGGCGACCGACCCAAGCGGCAGGAGGGTACTGAACGTGGTGAGCAGAGCAGCGCCGATACGCAGTGCGCTTAGTGTCCTATTGCTGTGCATGTTGGTGACGAGCTGCGGGCTAACGAGGCAATCGATGCACATCGACTACAACGATCAACGACTCAACGATGGCTTGGCAGACCTTCTGCATCAAGGTAAGTCGGGCAGACTGAGTGACTTCACCTCGTGGCCCTGGGATGAGGTGCACCTGTTTCATGAATACACCGAACGGGAGTTCATCGAGAAAACCGTTGGTGCACCGGTGATCCGGTCGAATTTCTTTGAATCCAAAGCCAGTCTGTTGGTATTCGAGGACCATGGGAAGCCCGTCAAGGCCGTCGGTATTGCCGCCGACTACCTGCGTGGCCAGGACCATCGCGTGAGTTGGCCCGCCGACGTGATGCTGCAACCGTGGGGCGGGGGGTACCTGCAGCTCACGTTGCCATCGGCGGGAGGGTGATTTTTGCGGCTCCATCGGTCGACGGAGACTATGACCTGGTCGATGGGCGCTACCGGTGGACCCGACCGAGCCGGTAGCAGTTTTGCTACCATGTGGAGGTGACCGTTATCCAGCAAAAGGAACTTCGCAACAACGTGGGCGAGGTGCTGCGCCGCGCGGAGTCGGGTGAACAGATCACCGTCACCGTGGCCGGCCGGCCGGTCGCCCAACTCGGCCCTGCCGCCGGACGTCAGTGGGTCTCCGGTGAGGCGTTGCGGCAGGTCTGGGCCACTGCTGCGCCGCGAAGCCTCGAGGCCGACCTGGAAGGCTTTGCCGGCGATGTCACCGACCCGTTCGCTTAACCGATGCGGGTACTGCTGGACACCTCGGTGTTGATCGCCGCCGACCCGCCGCCCGACGTCGAGGCGGCGATCAGTGTGGCATCGATTGCCGAGTTGCACTTCGGTGTGCTGGTCGCTTGCGACGACGAGGAACGCGCCCGACGCGTCACGCGACTCGGCTCGATCGAGGCCGCCTTCGATCCCCTGCCACTTAGCGTCGAGGTCGCGCGAGAGTGGGGTCGACTCTCCGCCGCGGTGCGCCAGCGCGGCGGGCAACCCCGACGTCGCGCCGTGGACCTGGCCATCGCCGCCACCGCCAACGTGGCGCGCGTGCCGCTGGTCACTCACAACACCGCTGATTTCCGCATCATCGACGACCTCGTCGATGTGCGGGCACCGGCGGATCTGACCAAGCAACGCGATGCCGATTCGGGCCAGGGTGACCATTAAGTCGCGCAGGCTTTGACATTGACGTCGGCACTCTCTGGACATGGTGGAATTGTTGGCGGCCTGGCAGCGGACTAGATTTCCGGCATGCCAGACGAACGCGGCGCCTTCGCCGATGCCGCGCGGGCGCGGGAGGCGCAGCTGGTTCAGCGGTTGGCGACGTCGGTGGAGCTCGACCGGTCGTTCGAGGAAATCGTGTGGGGCGCTCACTGCTCTCATGGGCCTTGGCGGTAGCCGGATCGCGGATCAATTCAGTCAGCAAGGCGGGACGACCTACGGTGACATTTTCATGGTCAACATCGATCACTCGGCTGACCCGGCCCAGCAGCTCCGCCAGATCGTGGGGTCTGGGCACTCCTGGTACGACGTCGGCGGGAAACCGGCCGATAGCAGATGGGATCTGGACCGAGTACTGCACCATGAGGAGCGGCACTCCCAACAGTGGGCCAGGTTGGGAACGGAACGTATGACTGCGGCCTACCTCGCGGAGGCCGCACGGGTCAAGATCTTCGGCGGGACGAATTGGTTCGAGAAGGATGCTGGCCTGCGCGACGGCGGCTACGAATGACACGCCGCGTCCCCGTGCTGCTTGTGTTGGTCGTGGTGTTGTTGGCCGGCTGTCGTCACGAACAGGGCTGGCATCCCAGTGCACCGTTCGCGCCGTCGTTGCGGCCCGCGTTCGGCGCCCGGGTCACCGGCGGGCAGTTGCGGATTTGGACCGGGTCCCCTTGCGTCGGAACCCGTTTCGCGCTCGCCTTTGAGCCGAGCAGAGCTGAACTGGTGCTCACCTCCGGTGTCGAGAAGGGAGCAGAAGTCGAATACCTGAGTCTCAGCGGCCCGTACCCGCCTGGTCTGATGATCTCCGAGTCGCTGCCGGAGGGATTCGATTGGCGCAGCCAAGAGTCGATGCGCATCTCCATCTACGGCGGTTCCTACAGCTACGGCGGCTGGGGGTCGACGACCGACCTCGCTGAGGTGATCCAGGGATCGGACCAACACCCGTCGGATACCTATTGGTTCCAGGACGTCGGCTGGCTCAACCCTGCGGAAGTGGCTGCGCAGGATGGCAAGTCCTTCCTGGCGACCTGCACTCCTGATCCCGCCAAAAAGGGCTGAATACCAGCTCGCCGATGAGCCTCACTTCGACGAGTCGTCTTTATCCACAATGCGTTTCAACGGCGTGATGCCGGGCTGGCCCGCGTCCTTGGCGACGGACTTGGTCACCGGCACGTTCGGCGGGGCCGTCGTCCGGCCTTTGACGGGCTGGCCGTTGGGCACCCCGGGGGCGGCGATCCGCTTCTCGCCGGCTTTGTCGTCTTTGCCGCCCTTGCCGCCGGCACCAGCTCCGCCCGGCATCATCGGCATCATCCCGCCGCCGCCCCCACCGCCGGTAGCGGGCGTGCCGCCACCGGGACCGGCCGAACCGGTGTTGGCCAGGGAGCTGGCCGGAGTCG
This sequence comes from uncultured Mycobacterium sp., assembly GCA_964397355.1. Lineage (GTDB taxonomy): Bacteria > Actinomycetota > Actinomycetes > Mycobacteriales > Mycobacteriaceae > Mycobacterium. Next base: position 2,920 of record CAYNJD010000194.1, read on the forward strand.
TCGGCGTCGAGGTTCCCGGCACCGGGGGCGGTCCGAGGTTACTGGCGGGGGTGGTGCCCATGCCCAGGCCGCCGCCGCCAGTTCCGCCGGAGCCGAAGTCACCGCCACCCAATCCGGGGTTCGGGCTGATGTCCGACGCGAGAGTGGTGCCGCCGAGGCCGCCCTTGGCCAAGGACTGCGCAGCGCCCATCAGCGGTGACAACGCACCTTGGCCGGCCTGCATCAGCCCTTGCGGCAGCCTGCTCGCCGCGCCGAGGGCTCCGCTGAGTGCTCCGGTGATGCCCTGCATGGCGCCGGTCATGCCCTGCATCGCTCCACCCATCGCCTCTTGGGGGGCCTGCTGCGCCATGGTGGCGTCACCCTGCGCGGCGACGTCCTGGAACTTCGATACCGCGTCGGCTTCATGCTCGCTGAATTTTCGTACTGCGTCTGCCGCATGCCCGGTGCGATCAACGTGGTCCTCGGCGATGTCGGTGTTGGTCCCCGGGATGTCGGCGTTGGTTGCGGCGCCGAACGCTGCAGCGTTGGCATCCGTGGTCGAGACTCCGCCAGTGTGGACGGGCCCAGGCGCGATCGGTGCCGGGGGGGCGCTCGAACTGGACGACATATAGCGCTCAAGCTCGGCGATGATGTCGTTGGTCATGGACTCACACCTCCGTACCGCACCGTGACCGCCTGGTGCCAGGCCAGGTGATAGCGGGCGAGTTCTTCACTTCCGTCGATCATGGCACCGATGGCCGCCAGCAACATCCAATCCGCGACGTCCTTGGGGGCATGCGCGGGATAGGCAGACAGTACCCGCGCCTGTGTATCGGTGACTACCTGCCGGAACAGTGCGATTTCGTTGTCGGCGGCACCGTATCTGCGGGCCACCGCACGGGCCACGGTCTGCACGATGCGCGGGAGGCGCGTGTTGGCTCCGACGGTGTCGATCAGCGTTGGACCCAGTTGGTCGACGCGCTGGCCGTGGCGAGCCCGTTCCCCGGTACCGGGAGCCGGATCCTGTGGATCGGCGTCGGCGATGTAAGTGTTCGGCTGGTGGGAGGCGACGGCGACCACGGCACCGAGGAGATCGACCGCGCTGGTGTCGCGGCGGCGCTGCGCGGGGTCGAGCAGCGTGACTCCCGGTGGGAGCTTGACGGTGGGGGGAATCCACCCGCCTGCCAGATCGGTGACCAACACGGTGGTGGACTCGTCGTCGCGCAATCCGGCGGCCCATGCCAGGCTCGGTGCCTGACGGGCGACCGCATCGACTTTTCGCTGCAGATCTTGTTGCTCGGCAAGGCGTTTGCCGGCAGTACCCGCCCCGGCCCCGGCCGTCCCTCCGGCTGCCGCGCTGCCGGCCATCGCCGCAGCCGAGGCACCACCGGCGCCGGCGGTCGGTTTGCCGGGTGCGGAACGATCCGCTGACGAGGTCACCGCGGTGCCCCCGGAGGTCGGGGTGGTTGCACTACCTGCCGGCGCCGGGGGGGCGGGACTGCCCGGGACGGCCGGCGCCGCGGGGGCGACGGCGCCGGCCGGGCGCAGATCCGCACCGTAGCCGGGCAGCGGGCCCGACGGCCCTGCCGGGGCAGCACTGGTCGTCGCTGACGGCATCGAGGACGGCGCGGGTGCCATGGGCGCAACCGGTGTCGGGCCGACGGCCGATGTCATCGGGGCGGACTCCTGGCCTGAGCCGGCCAGGGGAGTCAGGTTGCCGAGCAGCCCACCGGCCATCGGCGTCGACGATGGGGAGGGTGGCACCTGCGGGCCCTGCGGGAACCCCGACCCGCCTGCTCCGACCGGTGGCAACGGCGACAACGGAGGCATGCCACCAGCGCTAGGCGGGCCGCCAGGAAACCCCGAGGCCATCGCCTGGCTTGCGCCACCGCCGGGGAGGCCGCCGGGAAGGCCGGACGACATGCCGCCACCACCGGGGAGACCGCCCATGGACGACGTCAGGGGTGACGTGCCGGCGCTGATTGGTGCGCCCGACACCCCGGCCACGCCTGGTGCACCGGGAACGGGTGCGTTCGCGGGGGTGCCGAGTGTTGTGCCGGG
>CAYNJD010000194.1:5059-6604 GCA_964397355.1 uncultured Mycobacterium sp.
GGGGTGTTTGCGGGGGTGCCGAGTGTTGTGCCGGGGCCGCTCGCTGGGCCTCCGGAGGGGCCGGGGTTTCCCCCCGTGCCGGCAGCTGTACCGCCCGACTTGCTACCACTGCCCGCAAGACCACTGCCGTTGCCAGAACCCGTATTTCCACGGCCGCCGTCTCCTACGCCAGTACCCCCAACGGTCGTAGGCATGCTTGAGTTGGGCCCACCATGCCCCCCGTCGCCACCAGCCCCGTGGGAGGAATCGGCTCCCCCAGCGCCGGCAGGGCCTTGGCTGCCTCGTCCGCCATCCCCGCCAGTGTGGCCAGCTGTCGGTTGCGGATCGGTCCTGGTCGGGTACCCCGTACTTCCGGAACCGCCGTCAGCGCTCAGCTTGTTAGTCAGTTCCTGAGCGGTAAGCTTCTTCGGAGGGTGTGAGGTATTGAAGTTTCCGCCGTGGTTTTCGAGCCATTTTTTCGCATCTTCGTTGGATGTGCCCAGGACTTTTCCAGTAGATCGGATGATCGCTTCGTTGGCGCTGTCCGCGGCAGTCTTCGCCTCTTCATTCTTCTTCCGGATCACCTCGTTAACCTTTGTGACCTTGTCAGGGAACGGCGTGTTGTCGGAGAGAATTTTTTGGATGTCGTCGTTACCCGAACTGGCGATACCCGACAGGGTTGAACGCAGGTTAGTCACTGCATCCGCAACGTCTTTACTCGCCTCGCTTTTGTGCAGACATTGCTCCACGACATTCAATAAGCGCTGCTCGTGGTGAGCCATGCGCGAAGTCAGATCGTCGGCGGTATTGCCGCGGTTTGACGTCGCGATGAGCGTCCGTTGATTGCGAAGCTCGGCTCGCTCGTTGTCCTTGACTTGAGATTGTGCACTCCAGTGCGTGACTGCCGCGGTGGGCTGGAGGGGAGGTGCAGGCCACCATGGACCAATCAACAAGGGGGTGAAAGGCCTCGGATCCGCGGACTCACGCACCGCACAAATCCCTTAGAGCCTGGTTCTTTGCAACCAGATCATCCAGCGCGCGCTTAAATCGGGGATCGTCAACTCCCCTACTTCCTTCGGCCGTTGTAGACCGATACGACGAAGCCAATGCAAGTGCGGCGCTACGGTACTCGTCACTGAGTGCAGGGTCTGCAGCCGCTACCTGAAGTATCTCCGCTGCGTTGATGGCGGATACGCGAGCTAGCGCCACATCGGACCCATTGGTTTCAACCGACGCGGCATCATCGGCGAGTTGATATTGCTCACACAGGTTTGACTTAGCCGCCGCACGTTGGGTGGGCGAATAGTCAGCGGCTGACCCGGGTCGCGGTCGGGTGAGAGCCACAACCAAGCTTACTGTGGCGAGCGCCACGGCCAAGATGGCGAGGGCTGCGATAGGCCAAGTGCGGGCGCGAGGGGGCGACGGTACCGGCCAGGGTTGCGTCATGGTCACGTGACGGATCGTATCCCCGGAAGCCGTTCCGCGCTTACACCCTCGTTATCCTGCGGGAACTGTCCGTTGGCATCTGACGTGGGGCATTGTCACGGCATCTGAGGTATCGGCGTG
>CAYNJD010000195.1:0-6594 GCA_964397355.1 uncultured Mycobacterium sp.
GCTGTCGGTGTTCGGCTTCGACTTCGACACGGTCGGCCGTCGCCGCGCCGGCGACCAAACCTGATGCGGCTGTGACCGAACGATCCATGCCCGTCCCGGAGGGGCTGGCCGGCATGCGGGTCGACGCCGGGCTGGCCCGCCTGCTGGGCCTGTCCCGAACCGTCGCGGCGACGCTGGCCGAGAACGGCGAGGTGGAACTGGACGGGGCGCCGGCCGGAAAATCCGATCGGTTGGCCGCCGGCGCCTGGCTGCACGTGCGGCTGCCGGAGGCACCCCCGCCGCTGGAGAACACCCCGGCCGAGGTCGAGGGCATGCGGATCCTGTACTCCGATGACGACATCGTCGCCGTCGACAAGCCCGCCGGGGTGGCCGCGCACGCCTCGGTGGGCTGGAGTGGGCCGACCGTACTGGGCGGGCTGGCCGCGGCCGGCTACCGGATCACCACCTCCGGGGTGCCGGAACGCCAGGGCATCGTGCACCGCCTCGACGTGGGCACCTCCGGGGTGATGGTGGTGGCGATCTCCGAGCGCGCCTACACCGCACTCAAACGCGCCTTCAAGGCGCGCACCGTGGAGAAGCGCTACCACGCGCTGGTGCAGGGCCATCCTGACCCGTCCAGCGGCACCATCGACGCACCGATCGGCCGGCACCACGGCCACGACTGGAAGTTCGCGGTCACCGCCGGCGGCCGGCACAGCATCACCCACTACGACACGGTGGAGGCGTTCGTCGCGGCCAGCCTGCTCGACGTGCACCTGGAAACCGGCCGCACCCACCAGATCCGGGTGCACTTCGCCGCCCTCCGGCACCCCTGCTGCGGTGACCTCACCTACGGCGCCGACCCGACGCTGGCGAAAAAGCTGGGCCTGGACCGGCAGTGGCTGCACGCCCGCTCGCTGGCCTTCGCCCACCCCGGTGACGGGCGGCGCATCGAGATCACCAGTGAGTACCCGACCGATCTGCAGCACGCCCTGGACGTTCTTCACCGCTGACGCCGCGGGCCGGGCGAACGCTTCTCAAGGCTTGCGGGCCTGCACCAGCACCCGGGTGGAATGCGCCACGAACCGGCCGTCGGACTCGATGCGCTCATGCAGTTCGCGCAGCCGGTCCAGGTGATCGTCGACGGCGAAGCCGGGCACCGTCCAGATCACCTTGCGCAGGAAGTAGATCACCGCGCCGACGTCGAAGAATTCGGCGCGCAACCGTTCGGCGCGGATGTCGATCACGTCCATGCCGGCGGCGACCGCCTGGGCCTGTTGTTCTTGCGGGGCGTATCCGGCGCCCTTGTCCGGCATCGGTCCCAGGAAGTACTCGGTCAACTCGCGCATCGACGCCGGGCCGATCTGCTGGGCCAGGTAGCTGCCGCCGGGGCTGAGCACCCGGGCGATCTCGGGCCACCACACCTCGTTGGGGTGGCGGCTGATGACCAGCTCGAATGCCCCGTCGCTGAACGGCAGCGGCGGATGCTCCGGCACCGAGACGACGACGACACCCAGTGGATGCAGCAGCCGGGTCGCCCTGGCCGCGTTGGGCGGCCACGCCTCGGTGGCGGCCATCGTCGGCGGGAACCGGCCGACGCCGGCCAGCACCTCGCCGCCTCCGGTCTGCAGGTCGACCGCCGCGGACACCGTCGCCAGCCGCGCGGTGATCAGGCGCTGGTAACCCCATGACGGGCGCTGCTCGGTGGCGCGACCGGCCAGCCAGGAGAAGTCCCACCCGTCCACCGGTGCGGCGACGGCCTCGGCCACCAGATCGTCGAACGCGCGCGCCATGCCCGGCATTATTCACCGGGGCGGGCGGCGATCGTCGCTAGGACGTGCCCTCCGCCGACGCCCCCTTCGGCGGCCGGATCTTGAAGGAGATCCGCAACTTGGTGCGGTAGATGATCCCGCCCTTGTCGTCGAGGGTGAGGTCCTGCTCGACGACCTGGGCGACGCGGATGTCGTCGATGGTCTGCTTGGCCCGGTGAACCGCCTCGGCCGCGGCGTTCTCCCAGGACGACGGGCTGGTCCCGATGATGTCGATCACCCGGTACACGCTCATGTATGTGTCTCCTCCGCTTCAGCCGACAGGTGAGACGCTAGCCCACCAGCTCGGTTAACCACTCCGGAATGCTGCCCATGTTCACCAAGGCGTCCCAGACCGCCGAGAGCGGGTTCATATCTGCATCAGGGATCGTGTAGAAATCGGTCAAACCGACTGTCTCCGGGGGTGCCAAGATTGCGTCATCGATCCGATCCGGTGTCAACCCGATGTAGCCCATGTGCACGAAGAAGCCATTGATGGCTTCCTGCAACGAAGTCACGCTGGGCCAGTCGCCCCACATATCCCCGGGGATGGTGAACACGGTGGTGTGGAACAGGTCGGTCGGAGTCGTTGCATCGAGCAGCTCGCTGACGCCGAACCAGCCCAATATCTGGGTGGCCAGGGGTTGAAGGGCCTCGGGCAGCGACTCGACGACCGTATTCAGAAAGCCGCCCACCGACGATGCGGTGTCCCCGAGCAGCACGAACTGTAGAGGGGCGTCGTGGGAGATACCCGCCTCGGCCAACTGGTGCATCACCTGCCCTGCGGCGACCGCGCTTTCCGAGTAGCCCACCACCACTAGGGGGTTATCAGCATCGAAGTCGCCGGACTCAAGTTGCGTGGTGATGGCGGTGTAAAGGCTCTCGGCCTCGCTGTTGACCCGGGAATCCCAGTTGCCGAGCAGGTCCGCCCAAGAGTAGGTAACTGGCACAGTGCTGCCGGTGAACCCGAGCGGCTCAAGGTAGAGCCGGTCGATGCTCGCCATGTAGGTGTCGCCGGGCTCCGGTGAACCGCCCGGGCCCATGATCAGCGCGACACCGTTCCCCAATCCCGCGGTCAGCATCACGTCGGTGGTGGGGTCAGGTGAGCCGGTCGCGGCGGCGTTACCGATGCCTGCTGCGGTCAACGCCGCGACAGCGGTCAGGCCGACGGTCTTCGTCGCTGCCACAAACATGGTAGACGGCAACCTTCCTTGGACGATCCTGTCCATTACCGAAATATTCGCCGCTAGGACGATATCCACTCGGTAGCAAACAAACAAGCAGAACTGTTGCAACACGGCGGTCAGATTTGGTCAACGCGGGCTCGCCTCGGCCAGACACGCACCGGCGACACGCCGAGGAGCGTCGGCCGGCAGCCATAGACTGGCGGTCCTATGGACAGTTCAGCTTCGCGGTCGTTCGTGCACCTGCATAACCACACCGAGTACTCGATGCTCGACGGTGCGGCCAAGATCACCCCGATGCTGGCCGAGGCGCAACGGCTGGAGATGCCCGCGATCGGGATGACCGACCACGGAAACATGTTCGGCGCCAGTGAGTTCTACAACGCCGCCACCAAGGCCGGCATCAAGCCGATCATCGGGGTGGAGGCATACGTCGCGCCCGCTTCTCGATTTGATACCCGCCGGATCCAGTGGGGCGACCCCGGCCAGAAGAGCGACGACGTCTCCGGCAGCGGCTCCTACACCCACCTGACGATGGTCGCCGAGAACGCCGTCGGGCTGCGCAACCTGTTCAAGCTGTCCTCGCTGGCCTCCTTCGAGGGCCAGCTGGGCAAGTGGTCGCGGATGGATGCCGAGATCATCGCCGAGCATGCCGAGGGCATCATCGCCACCACCGGCTGCCCGTCCGGCGAGGTGCAGACCCGGCTGCGGCTGGGCCAGGACCGCGAAGCGCTCGAGTCCGCCGCGAAATGGCGGGAGATCTTCGGCCCGGAGAACTATTTCCTGGAGGTGATGGATCACGGGCTGTCCATCGAGCGCCGGGTCCGCGAGGGGCTGCTGGAGGTGGCGCGCAAGCTCGGCATCCCGCCGCTGGCCACCAATGACTGCCACTACGTCACCCGCGATGCCTCCCAGAATCACGAGGCGCTGCTGTGTGTGCAGACCGGCAAGACGCTGTCGGACCCGACCCGCTTCAAGTTCGACGGTGACGGCTACTACCTGAAGTCGGCCGCCGAGATGCGCGCGCTGTGGGACGACCAGCTTCCCGGGGCGTGCGACGCCACGCTGCTGATCGCCGAGCGGGTGCAGTCCTACGCCGACGTGTGGACGCCACGCGACCGGATGCCGGTGTTCCCGGTTCCCGATGGCCACGACCAGGGCTCCTGGCTGCGCCACGAGGTGCAGGCCGGCCTGCAGCGGCGCTTCCCGAGCGGCGTGCCGGCCGAATACACCGACCGCGCCGCCTACGAGATCGACGTCATCTGCGGCAAGGGATTTCCGTCCTACTTCCTGATCGTCGCAGACCTGATCGGCTACGCCCGCTCGATCAACATCCGGGTCGGTCCCGGCCGCGGCTCGGCGGCCGGGTCGCTGGTCGCCTACGCACTGGGCATCACCAACATCGACCCGATACCGCACGGGCTGCTGTTCGAGCGCTTCCTCAACCCGGAGCGGCCCTCGGCGCCCGACATCGACATCGACTTCGACGACCGCCGGCGCGGCGAGATGGTGCGCTACGCCGCCGAGCGGTGGGGCAGCGACCGGGTCGCCCAGGTGATCACCTTCGGTACCATTAAAACCAAAGCGGCGCTGAAGGATTCGGCGCGCGTGCACTACGGCCAGCCCGGGTATGCGATCGCCGACCGGATCACCAAGGCGCTGCCGCCGCCGATCATGGCCAAGGACATTCCGCTGTCCGGCATCACCGACCCGGCCCATGAGCGTTACAAGGAGGCCGCCGAGGTCCGCACGCTCATCGACACCGACCCCGACGTGCGCACCATCTACGAGACCGCGCGCGGCCTGGAAGGTTTGGTCCGCAACGCCGGCGTCCACGCCTGCGCGGTGATCATGAGCTCCGAGCCGCTCATCGACGCCATCCCGCTGTGGAAACGCCCGCAGGACGGCGCCATCATCACCGGCTGGGACTACCCCTCGTGTGAAGAAATCGGCCTGCTGAAGATGGACTTCCTGGGCCTGCGCAACCTGACGATCATCGGGGACTGCCTGGAGAACATCAAGGCCAATCGGGGCATCGACCTCGATCTGGACACGGTGCCGATGGACGACCCGGCCACCTACGAGCTGCTGGGGCGCGGTGACACCCTGGGGGTGTTCCAGCTCGACGGCGGGCCGATGCGCGACCTGCTGCGCCGCATGCAGCCCACCGAGTTCAACGACATCGTCGCGGTGCTGGCGCTGTATCGCCCCGGGCCGATGGGCATGAACGCCCACAACGACTATGCCGACCGCAAGAACAACCGGCAGGCCATCAAGCCCATCCACCCCGAACTCGAAGAGCCGCTGCGCGACATCCTCGCCGAGACCTACGGTCTGATCGTCTACCAAGAGCAGATCATGTTCATCGCGCAGAAGGTGGCCTCCTACACGATGGGCAAGGCCGATGCGCTACGTAAAGCCATGGGCAAGAAGAAACTCGAGGTGCTGGAAGCCGAGTACAAGGGCTTCTACGAGGGGATGACGGCCAACGGGTTCTCCGAGCGCGCTGTGAAAGCGTTGTGGGACACCATCCTTCCGTTCGCGGGTTATGCGTTCAACAAGTCCCACGCCGCCGGCTACGGCCTGGTGTCATACTGGACGGCCTACCTCAAGGCCAACTACCCGGCCGAATACATGGCGGGCCTGCTGACCTCGGTCGGCGACGACAAGGACAAGGCCGCGATCTATCTGGCCGACTGCCGGCGACTGGGCATCACGGTGCTGCCGCCCGACGTCAACGAATCGGAGTTGACCTTCGCCTCGGTGGGCACCGACATCCGCTACGGGCTGGGCGCGGTGCGCAACGTCGGCGCCAACGTCGTCGGATCGCTGATCAACACCCGCACGCACAAGGGCCGCTTCACCGATTTCTCCGACTACCTCAACAAGATCGACATCGCGGCATGCAACAAGAAGGTCACCGAATCACTGATCAAGGCAGGCGCCTTCGACTCGCTGGGGCATCCGCGCAAGGGCCTGTTTTTGGTGCACACCGACGCCGTCGACTCGGTGCTGGGCACCAAGAAGGCCCAGGCGATGGGCCAGTTCGACCTGTTCGGCGGCGCAGAAGGGGAAGCCGGCGAGTCCGGTTCGGTTTTCGGCATCAGGGTGCCCGACGAGGAGTGGGCCGACAAGCACAAGCTGGCCCTGGAGCGAGAGATGCTCGGCCTGTATGTCTCCGGGCACCCGCTCAACGGGATCGCGCACCTGCTGGCGGCCCAGGTCGACACCCAGATCCCCGCGATCCTGGAGGGCGACATCGCCAACGACACCCAGGTGCGGGTCGGCGGCATCCTCGCCTCGGTGAACCGTCGGGTGAACAAGAACGGGATGCCCTGGGCTTCCGCGCAATTGGAGGATCTCACCGGCGGCATCGAGGTGATGTTCTTCCCGCACACCTACTCCGCGTACGGGGCCGAGGTCGTCGACGACGCGGTGGTGCTGGTCAACGCCAAAGTCGCCATCCGCGACGACCGGATCTCGCTGATCGCCAACGAGCTGGTGGTGCCCGACTTCTCCGGCAACGCCGCGGATCGGCCGCTGGCGGTCAGCCTGCCGACCCGGCAGTGCACCATGGACAAGGTCAGCGCACTCAAGCAGGTGCTGACCCGCCATCCCGGCAC
>CAYNJD010000196.1:0-6573 GCA_964397355.1 uncultured Mycobacterium sp.
CTCGATCGGGCCGGACTCGGCCTCGTTGAGCCGGGCTTCGGCGCGCTGCAGCATCGCCCCGAACCGCTCCCGCCAGGTGTCGGCCAGCCAGGGGCTGTCCGGCGAGGCGGTGTCGGCGGTCGAGTCGCCGTCACCGATCGCCAGTTCGACGTACCGGCGCAGCCACTGCGCGTAGGTCATCTCGGTGACATCACCGAAGTAGGGCTTGGCGGTGTCGGCCAGCGCCGCGATGATCTCGTCCCGGCGGGCCGCGACCGCATCGCCGTCGCCGGCGACCTCGTCGAGCAGCCGGCCGCACCGCGAGGCGGTGTTGTCGATCTCGTGGATGTCGGCGCCGAGCTGGCTACGCGAAGAAGCCATGCCGCCCTGGGCTTTTCCTGCACCGATCCAGTGGTCGGTGCCCTTGGTGTCGACCAGCATCTGCTTGACCGCCGGCGAGGTGGTGGCCTCCTTGGTGGCCATCGCCGCGGTGCCGACCAGGATGCCGTCGACGGGCATCGACGGGAAACCGTGGGCCTGCGCCCACTGCCCCGACAGGTATTCGGCGGCCCGTTCGGGGGTGCCGATACCGCCGCCGACGCAGACGGTGATGTTGGGCTGCGAACGCAACTCGGAGTAGGTCGCCAGCAGCAGGTCGTCGAGGTCCTCCCAGGAGTGGTGGCCGCCGGCCCGGCCGCCCTCGACGTGCGCGATCACCGGTGTGGTGGGAACCTCGGCGGCGATGCGGATCACCGACCGAATCTGCTCGACGGTGCCCGGCTTGAACACGACGTGGCTGATGCCCGCCTCGTTGAGCTCGCTGATCAGCTCGACGGCTTCCTCGAGCTCCGGGATGCCGGCGCTGATCACCAGTCCATCGAACGGGGCACCGGACTGACGGGCCTTCTGCACCAACCGCTTTCCGCCGACCTGCAGCTTCCACAGGTAGGGATCCAAGAACAGCGAGTTGAACTGCACCGTGCGGCCCGGTTCCAGCAGTGTGGTCAGTTCGGCGACCCGGTCGTTGAAGATCTCTTCGGTAACCTGCCCACCGCCGGCCAGCTCGGACCAGTGCCCGGCGTTGGCGGCCGCGGCGACGATCTTGGCGTCGACGGTGGTCGGTGTCATACCGGCCAGCAGGATCGGCGACCGGCCGGTCAGCCGGGTGAACTTGGTGTCGAGCTTGATCCGGCCGTCGGGCAGCTGGACCACCGACGGGGCGTAGCTCGTCCACGGCCGGGCCACCTCCGGCACCGCACCGATGGTGAACAGGTTGCGCTGCCCGCCGCGGGTGGCCACCGGCACGATCCCGACGCCCAGGCCGCGGATCACCGGTGCGGTCAGCCGGGTCAGGATGTCGCCGGGTCCCAGGTCCAGAATCCAGCGCGCACCCGCGTCGTGCAGCGCGGTGATCTCGTCGACCCAGTCGACCTGGCGGACCAGGATCGCCTCGGCCATCGCGCGGGCCAGTTCCACGTCGAGGCCCACCTTCGCCGCCCACTCCCCGACGATGTCGATGCCGTCGGACAGCCGGGGCGAGTGGAATCCGACCTCGACCTGCACCGGCTCGAAGACGGGCGCGAAAACGGCACCGCCGCGCAGTTTGTTCTTGCGCTCGGCGGCCTCCTTTTCGGCGATCTGCTCGCAGTAGAGCTCGAAGCGGGAGAGCTGCTCGGGGGTGCCGGTGATCACGACCGCGCGCCGGCCGTTGCGGATGGACAGCACCGGCGGCAGCACGGTGCGCACGTCGGTGGCGAACTCCTCCAGCAATTGCTGGATGCGCTCCGGGTCGGCGCCCGCGACCGACACCATCGGCGGGCGGTCGCCCAGGATCGAGATACCGCGGCGGCGTGCCACCAGCGTTCCGGCCGCACCCACCAGCTGGGCGATCGCGAGCAGTTGCACATCGGCGGCGCCGCCCGATTTCAGCGACTCGACGGCCAGGATGCCCTGTGAGTGCCCGGCGACGGCGACCGGCGGGGTGGCCGACAGGTCCAGGCCCTGACGGTTCAGCGCCCGCACCGCGGCGATCTGGGTCAGTAGCACCCCGGGCACCGACACCGCGGCGGAGGTCAGCTGCTTGGCCGATGGGATCGGGTCCTCGGCGGCCAGCGCCCGCACCCACTGCAGCGGCTCGAAGCCGATGGGCCGGACCACGACGAGCTCCTTGGCGACCGGCTCCAGCAGCAGCTCGGCCTCACCGGCCAGGGTGGCCAACTCGGTCTCGATGCCCGCCGAGGACACCAGCTCCTCGAGCGACTCCAACCAGGCGCTGCCCTGCCCGCCGAAGGCGACCGCGTACGGCTCGCCGGCCGTCAGACGATCCACCAGGGCGGACGAGGCGCTGGCGAACGGCTCCGAGCCAGCGCCGTCGGCGGACACCCGGTCATGTTCGTGGATCGTCACGGTATGTATCTCCCCTGCTCTGGTACATCACGTCTTTGTCGTGCCTGGTTGTCTTGCCTGCCGGGATCACCGGCTGGGCCATGTCAGACAGCGGGCTCTCGCGTCGTCGCGGCCGCGCCACAGCAGTAAGAGTGTCATAAGAACCTGTGCCGTTTCTGCAGCTAATCGGTTACTGATGAGTTCTACGCTCGGGTAACCCACCTGCGGATATCACGGGCCCGAACAGGTGCCCGCTACCATCCGGGACAAACGTCCTGCTGACGCGGGGTTACGGTCGAGTAGCCACAACAGCGCAGATCAAGGCTGCATTGTTATCTAATCGTTATGTTTGAATCTGGCCGGCCACGGGCGTCGTAGACAGCCGCTATCGCGGTGTCAACCCAGCGAGGTGATCCCCGCCACCTTCCGGCTGGTTCGGGCGCCTTTCAAGGGGCCGGCAGCCGCTGCGATGTCCGTCATGCCCACTGGCCGAACTGCGGCGTGAGAATCTCGTTGATGTCCACCCCGACGTTGCCGACCTTGCGCTTGTCGATCTCGACCTGGTGCAGGTTGGCCGCCTGGTGGGCGATGCCGCCGGGCGAGCCGAAGTTGTGTTGCCAGAAGCAGGAACCCAGGCCGTCCTGCAGCGCCCACTCAATGGTCTTGGAGTTGGCGTACACCCCGGTGCGCTCGTGCCCGATCACCGACTCCCACCCGCGCAGGTAGGGGGCCACCTGCGCCCGGTACTGCTCGTATGACGGGTTGTCGTCGATCGAGGCGTAGATCGGGGCATGGTCCGGGCCGCCGGCGGCGGTGTGGAGTTGCCGGCCGCGGTTGGCGTGCTCGACGCCGGCGCCCTCGCCGCCCAGCCAGTCGGCGGTCGCCTGCTTGCCGAATTGATAGCAGGAGACGATCGTGAGGCCGTTCTGTTGCAGGTCGCGGGCCTCGGCCAGTTGGAGCGGCTTGCCGAGCATCCAGTCAGCTCCCGGCCGGCGATCCGAGACGTAGCGGATCGCACCGGCCGCGCCGGCCGCCCGGATCTGGTCGGCGGGCAGCACCCCCGCGGAGTAATCCAGCAGGATGCCCAGCGGGGCCGCCTCGGCGGTTGCGGCGATCAGCGCCGACGCCGCGGCACCGAGACCGACCGCAGCCGGGGCGGCCGCGGCGAGTTTCAGCACGTCGCGCCGTGAAATCAACACCCGCCAAAGGATACGGCAGGCCACCGCCGACCACGGGAGCCTCATCCGCCGCAGGGCAGGATGGGCGGGTGGCACAGTCGCGGAAGGCGGGTCGATCATTGCGTCCCTGGATCGTGTGGGGCACCGGACTGCTGGCCTACGTGGTGGCGGTGCTGGACCGCACCACCTTCGGTGTGTCGGGCCTGGACGCCGCGGACCGGTTCAGCGCCGGCCCGGGCACGCTGTCGTCGTTCGTGATCCTGCAGCTCATCGTCTACGCATCGATGCAGATTCCGGCCGGAGTGCTGCTGGACCGCTTCGGCCCCAAGGCGATGATCACCACCGGGGTCTCGGTGCTCTCCGCCGCCCAGCTGACGCTTGCGCTGACCCATTCGCTGCCGGTGGCGGTCGGCGCGTACGGCGTCGTCGGGCTGGGCGACGCGTTCGTGTTCATCTCGGTCATCCGGCTGCTGCCCAATTGGTTTGCACCGGAACGTGTTCCGTTGCTGACGCAGCTGACAGGGATCTGCGGTCAGCTCGGTCAGCTGCTGTCTGCGGTGCCGTTCCTGGCGATCCTGCTGCACGGCGGCTGGACGGCGGCTTACCTCTCCGCAGCCGCGATGGGTGTGCTGGCCATCGCACTGATCCTCGCACTGGGCCGCGACGCTCCGTCGGGAACATCGATCGCCATGCAGCCGCGGACGTTTCGTGCCGCGTTCGGTGACGTCAAGACGGTCTGGTCACGGCCGGGCACCAAGTTGGGATTCTTCACCCACATGGGGACCCCGTTCTCGGCGAACGTCTTCGCGCTGATGTGGGGCGTGCCGTACCTGACTACCGCACAGGGCTTTTCGCGCGGTGTGGCCGGCGCGCTGCTGACGATCTCGGTGGCGACCTTCGTCGTGGTCGGACTGCTGGCCGGGGCGCTCTCCGCGCGCCGGCCCCAGCACCGGGCGGGATTGGTACTGGCGATGATCGCGCTGACCGCGTTGACCTGGGCGGTGCTGTTGGCATGGGCGTCCCCCGCACCGCACTGGCTGCTGGTGGTGCTGATCGTGGTGATCTCGGCGGGCCAGCCGGTGTCGATCCTCGCCTTCGACTTCGCCCGCAGCTACAACCCGCCGGCCTCGTTGGGCACCGCGCAGGGCATGGTCAACACCGGCGGTTTCATCGCCACGCTGCTGATCATGCAGGCGATGGGAATCGTCATCGCGCTGGCCGGTGGCTACTCGTTCTCAGCGTTCCGGCTGGCCTGGACCGTGCAATACGTCATCTGGGCGGTGGCCGCCGCGGGCGTGTCGGTCAACGCACGCAAAGCCCGACTCTCCGAACCGCTCGGTGAGGCTCATACACCGGTGGCCGCAGGCGAAGCCGGACCACGTTCAGGAGGCCATTGAGTACGGGTCCGGCAGCTGCGACGGGCGGCGTGAATCATGGCGTGCGCTTCGTAGGGCGTGACCTGTAGATGCGCGACCACCGAGAGCGGCACCAGCCTCGGGGTGTTGCCCAGCGCCGAGCAGACCCCATGGTCCTCCTGCACCAGCAGATCACCCATCTCCGCGCAGTTTTCGGCACCGCAGACCTGCTTGCCGTAGTCGGGGTGAAGTCCCTCGTGCTGCAGGTCGTCGAAAAACATCTGATGAGCCCGCACACCAGCACCGCGCCGAACGCCATTTGCGAAGATTCGCCTATGCATCACGCTGCCAACCCGGTGAGGACTATGACGTCCATTGTGGCACCGGTGAGCCCATGACAGCACGGCGTTATCGGTTCGAATCTGCGCGACCGGAGATACCGCCAGCGGCGCCTGCCCGCCACTGCATCCGCTCGTCGGCCCCAGGCGGCAGGGTGTTTGCCCGCCTCATAGCGACAAATTCCGGGACACCCAACGCGGGTGTGCCGGCCGCGAGTTGGAATTTCACGACGCGACACGCCCGTGTCACGTCGTCAGATTCCAACTGGGCGCCCATTTCCGTCCCCACATCGGGGCGAAGCCCCACGAACGCTCATAGCGACAAATTCGGTCAAGCCGTCCTCCCAGCAGTTGTCGCTATGAGGCGGGCACAACACCACATGGTCGAGACTCACAGCTCATCCCAAAATGTGCGGGCGGAGGGACTCGAACCCTCACGCTCTTTCGAGCACGGGCACCTAAAACCCGGGTGTCTGCCAATTCCACCACGCCCGCAAGGGCACTCAGTCTAGCCCTGCAACAGGACCACGAATGTGTCGGTAGCACCTCCCACCGGGTGGCCATCAGGGAGGCAAGCGCACGCGATCACGCGACGCCATGGAGGTCGTCGGCCCGAAGACCTGACAACACCCCGGTGTCGGCGCGGTACCGTCAAGGGGTGTCCACTACACGGCGTCGGAGACCGGCACTGGTCGTGCTGGTGATCGTCGCCGCCTGCGCCTGCCTGGCGCTGGGCTGGTGGCAGTGGACCCGGTTCCAAGAGGTCAACGGCACCTTCCAGAACCTGGGCTATGCGTTGCAGTGGCCGTTGTTCGCCTGGTTCTGCGTCTACGCCTACCGCAAGTTCGTCCGCTACGAAGAAGCGCCGCCCGAGCCCCACCGGGCCGATACGGTGACCGAGATACCGGCCGGGTTGCTGCCGGAACGGCCCGCGCCCGCCGCCACCCCCACCGATGACCCCGCGCTGGCGGAATACAACGCTTACCTGGCCGAGCTCACCGAGAACGACCGACAGAACAGGAACACCGCATGACCGAGACTCCCGCCAAGGCGGCTCCCGTCGAGAAGATCCGCGGCGCACTTCTGCCCTACCGGGTGATGGCGTGGGCGACGGGTGTCTGGCTGATCGCGCTCTGCTACGAGATCGTGCTGCACTACGTGGTCAAGGTGGACAACCCGCCGACATGGATCGGTGTGGTGCACGGCTGGGTGTACTTCGCCTACCTGCTGGCCACCTTCAACCTGGCGGTCAAGGTGCGCTGGCCGCTCGGCAAGACCATCGGGGTGCTGCTCGCCGGCACCATTCCGCTGCTCGGCATCATCGTCGAACACTTCCAG
>CAYNJD010000197.1:0-6569 GCA_964397355.1 uncultured Mycobacterium sp.
GTAAGGAGTCGGTGCGCCGATGGGTGGTGCAGGACCAGGTCGACTCCGGCCACGGGCCCGGGGTCACCACGTCAGGGGATGACCAGATCAAGCGCTTGCGGGCCGAAGACCGCAGGCTGCGTGAGGATGTCGCGATCTTGAAGGCAGCCACACAACTTTCTTTGCGGGGGAGGGGCCAGCCAGCGGGTGCGGAGATATTGTCAAGACCTCTGATCAGGGCTCGAGGGTGCGTCCGAAAATTGCTACTCGATCGGTTCGTCGCCGAGCACCGTGGTACGGAACATCAACCGTGGAGAGTCCACCGGATAAGGTGTCGCTCGGTGCAGTACACCGCGGTTGTTCCAGATGACCGTGTCTCCAACAGACCATTTGTGCCGGTATACCAGCCCCGGTGCAGTTGCCCGGTCGAGCAGTTCGTCCAGCAGCGGCCGGCCTTCAGCAGGGTCCATCCCCACCACGTAATCCGCCGAAACGCCGAGGACCAGCGATTTACGTCCGGTGCGGTGTGTCCACACGAGTGGCTGCTCGTGTGTGCTTTTCGACCGCCATTGCGCCAGCAGGGTCGGTGAAGGATCCGGGATGACGCGACGCTGCGAAGCCTCCACAGAATGGATCACCCGAAGCCCGGCGAAACGCGCTTTCTCGTTATCGGACAACGCGTCATAGGCAGCGTATGCGCTGGCGAATTCGGTCTCGCCGCCGTGTTCGGCCACCACCTTTGCGCTCAGCAGGGTGGCCATCTGCGGGCACTCGTCGCCGGTCGGCGTGCAGCCGTCGATATGCCATCCGAATGTTGCACGCAGGTACGACGCATCTCGGTTTTTCGTCTTGTCCAGGCTTAATGGGTAGATTCCGGGTACCGGGTGTTGCCCGTCGTTGGAATCGTCGATAGGGCCGAGCTGTCGGCAGAAGGCGACCTGGCTTTCCGGGTCGAGATCCAAACCCCGAAACACCAGCACCCCACACTCCTCAAGGGCCTCGAGGATGGCGCGGGCCAGGGAGTCGTCCGATACAAGGCGGCCGGGATCTACATCAATTACTTCGGCTCCGACAGCTTCAGAAAACCTATTGATGCTGAACAGACTCATCGACCGCAGTTCCCTTCTGTGTTCCGACGCCCACGGATCCGGGTCGTCCTCGCCGTTGCCGCTGTGGCAGAACGTACCAACCTACGGAGGGGTTTGCAAACAATATTTTTTAATTCGGATGAACGATCGCTCCAGACAGGCTCGCCGACACCGGCCTGGTTCGCCTAGGCTCATTTCCGCGTAGCGATGTTGAGCAGCGGAAACTGCTGTCTGACCAGGGAGGTCCGCCGTGTCAAGTCCGATACCTGCTGCAGCGGACAAACTCGGCCGCCCACGACTCTTCGACGACGAAACCGAGCGACGGATGGTGCTGGATGCTGCGGTCAGGGTAATGACCCAGAGCGGGTACGCAGCCATGTCCGTTGGGGCGATCCTCGCCGAAGCCGGTCTCTCGACGAGCAGCTTTTACCGCCACTTCCGCTCGAAGGATGATCTGGCCGAAGCTCTCATTCGCCGTGATGTCAGCTTGGCGCGACGCACGATCGAACGCAAAGTTGCTGCGACCGAGGATGATCCCGTGGTGCGCCTTGATGTCTGGCTCGACGCGCTGCTGGATATTTTCTATGACTCGTCGAGCGCCAAACGGGTTACGGTGCTGAGCACTGCTGAGATCCTCAGCTCGTCGCGAATGGATGGGGTGAAGGCAGAGATGAAGTGGATGCTGGCTGAGCCACTTGCTGACGTGTTGCGCGATGGACACCGGCGGGGAGTGCTGTTTTCGCCGACGCCCAACGCCGACGCTCTGAGTGCGGCGGCGTTGATCAGCAGTGCAGTGGCCTCAGCGCAAGCGTTCCCTTCGGACCGAAACGCGGCAAAAGCGCACGTCACGCGCTTCCTATGGCCCGCCTTCCAAATCCTGGAACGCGCCCGACTGAGCTGACCCGCGACTTGGCCGGCTTTGCAGGTAGGACTTGGCCACCAAGGCGGTGTTGCCCGGCGGCCGGGCGCAAAATAAAAAATCACCTTTGACAAGTCCGGTGGCCTATGTGAGCATCGAGGTCTGCTGAGTGCGTGAGGCATCTCACAG
Organism: uncultured Mycobacterium sp.; assembly: GCA_964397355.1. Taxonomy (GTDB): domain Bacteria; phylum Actinomycetota; class Actinomycetes; order Mycobacteriales; family Mycobacteriaceae; genus Mycobacterium. The sequence goes on from CAYNJD010000197.1 coordinate 2,116, forward strand.
CGCCACTGTTCGAACCACAAGGTGATCGGAGGCTTTCACGATGAAGCGGTTGCAACGCGCAAAGCTCGTGCCCGCCCAGGCTCTTCTCGTCGCCGGGATGGCGGTGACTGCGATCGCCGGAGCCTCGTCGATCGACGCGTCGAGGGTCCTCGTCGACCCGGTATTGATGTCGGCGGAGTCGTTGCAGCCGCTAATCGACCAGGTCCGGGCTGAGATGCAGGCGGCGTACGACACCGATAGCACGTTGCCATTCGCAACGGCCGCTAACAATGCCATGCTGTCAACCGGTTTGCAGAACTCCCAATTCCAACAACTGATGGTTCTCCTCGGAATCCAGCAAAGCGCAGGCGAATTCGTGTTCGTGACCCACACTCCTGAGGCGGTCGCCGGGGATGCCGCCAATAGTCGCCCGCAGTTTGCCTGGCCCAACCCTGACAATTTTCAGAGCATCGTAAACCTCGCGCCCGGGGCGACCTACGAGCTCACTGGAACTGTCGGCGCGGGCACCCAGAATCTCGCTATCACCAGCTACTCGTCGACGTCTTTTCAGGCCGGCGCGGGTCTGGTCCTTAATGATGGGCTGGTGGTCGAACCCGACGGCACGTTCACCGTCTACATCGGCCCCACGGCTCCTACCGACGCGGTCAACCATATCGATGCTGCCGGTTACGACACACTGTTGGTTCGCGACGTTCTGGGCAGAATGGCACTGGGCCCAAGTGTCCTCGACTTCCAATGCGTCGCGGACTGTTCGACGCCGATGACGGATTCCGCGCTCAGTGGTTTGTCCGAGGCCGAGATCGCCTGGCTGTTGAGCAGCCTGGCCAGTGATATACCTAAGCAGAACGCCATTTACATGGCGATTGCTGCGCAATCGGGAAATCAGCTTGCCGCCAACACAATGAGTCCCTTCGCAAGCCAGGGAGGAGTCACTGGTGGTATAGACACCACGTATGTCTCAGTGGGGAATTTTGAGCTACAGACGGACCAGGCGCTGATCGTCAGGGTGCCTGACGTTGCATCCGGCTACAGTGGAATTCAACTGGAATCCGCTTTCGGCCAAACACTTCCGTATATCTTGTCGCAGACTAGTCTTAACAACACTCAGGCGTACGGCGCCGCTGACGGCTATTCCTACTACGTGATAAGCCCGACCAACCCGGGCGTGGCGAACTGGTTGGACAGCAGCGCAGTCGACTCTGGTGAGATAACCGCTCGGTTCCAGGATCTTGCCGCCGGCGTCGACCCCACGGGACTGGCCGTGACCACCCAGGTGGTACCGGTGGCCGACGTGAGCAAGTATCTGCCAGCCGATACCCCGACGGTGACGCCGTCCGAGTATGCGGCCGATATGACGTCACGCGTGCTGTCCTACAACTACGCGCTGGATACCTCCAGAGATGCCGATTGGCTGACGCTGCAATCGTGGCTCTATGACATCCGGTCGGCGATGGGTTCCGACCACTATGAAGCGGTATTCGGCGTTCAGCCGTTCACCCCGATGTGGTTGAGGCTGACGCCAGCACTGAGCCCCGATTGGGGTACCGTCGCCAAAGGCTTCCTCGCCAATCCGTCCGGTACCATTTCGGCGCTAATGAACAATCTTCCACTAGCAGGCAAAGACGTGGAATTGCCAATGGCGCTGGCTTGGTCGCTTATGGGGAAAGAGATCACTCAAACTGCTCAGGCAATGCAGGACGGTCTGTCAACGGGCGACCTTGGCCAGGTGTTCACGGCGTTGGAGTCCGGTGGTCAACAGTTGGGTGCGACCCTTACCGATGCCCTGTTTGATCCCAACATCAGCATCACTGCAGGGATACTGAACGCGCGCGACGACCTGGCGACTGCGGTAATCACTGCCAACGGCGGCTTCCCCACCGAAGCAGGGTTCCTGGCGACGCTGGAATGGGAGGTGATGTCGCAGCTGTCCCAGTTGTCCGCGAACTCGTCGCCGGTCGATTTCAGCGAAGCGTTCAACGCGGTGATAACCGCTATGGGGGCTCTGCTGGACGCCTGACTCTTGATGATCATGGTGGCCATCCCGACCGGTCGGGAGCCATCTCAGGCCGTTATAGGCCCATCAAGAACATTCGAAATCTGTTGCTGTCCCCGCTCAGTCCTGATCGTCGTCGACCTCGACGATCGACAGCGCTTGGCGCGGGCATCGCCGGATCGCTTCGCTGATGTCGTGCTCGGTCTCCGGTGTGACATCGGGCTTGAGGATGTGCAGGCAGTCCTCGTCATCCACCTCGAAAACCTCGGCGTTGATGCCCATGCAGATCGCATTGGCCTCGCACAACCCGTAGTCGACGACGACTTTCCGTTTGGTCATTCGCCGAATCCCTACCGGACCACGCGCACCGGGACGTTGAGCCACCCCGAGACATTCTGCATGTGGACGCGCTGCAGCCCATCCCAATCCACTTCGTAGCGGGGCATGAAATCCAGCAGCTTCTCCAGCGCGATGGCGCTTTCCATCCGGGCCAGCGCCGCGCCGAGGCAGCTGTGAATCCCGTACCCGAGGCCGAGATGCTGCGCCTCGGTCTGGTCGCGGTCGATGTCGAAGGTGTCGGCGTCGGTGAACGCGTCCGGATCGCGGTTCGCCGCGGCGTTCAGCAAGAACACCGGCTTGCCCGCCGGGATGGTGCCGCCGCTGACGTGCGCCTCTTTGAGGGTGTAGCGCACGTTGTACTGCACCGGCCCCTCGTAGCGCAGCAGTTCCTCCACCGCGGCCGGAATCTTGCTGCGGTCGTCGAGCAGTTTCTGCCACTGTTCCGGGTTGCGGGCGAAGGTCACCGCCGCGGTGCCGACCAGTTTGGTGACGGTCTCGGCGCCGGCACCGCCCAGTAGCGTTGCGAATGCCGTGATCTCGATGTCATCCAGCCGGCGCAGCTGGCCGTCCTCGCCGGGGATCTCGGCGGCGATCAGCCTGCTGAGCATGTCCTCCTGCGGGTCGGAGCGCCGCTCCTGAACCAGACCGTAGTAATACATCGCGGTCTCCATGTTGGCCTGCATGCCCTCGGCGCTGATCTCGATCTGTCCCGGCTCGCGGTGCAGTGAGGTGTCGATCCAGTGCCGCACTTGCTGACGGTACTCGTCGGGCACCCCGACCATCCGGGTGATGACCTCCACCGGGAACGGCCCGGAGAAGTCTTGCACCACGTCGAAATGCTCCGGGTCGGCGGCGCGCAGGAATCGCTCGACCTGCTCGACGATGGTTTCGCGCTGCGCCTGGATCGCCCGGGGGGTGAACGCCTTGTTGAGCAGGCTGCGCAGGTGTCGGTGTTCGGGCGGGTCCATGAAGATGATGGATTTCTGCGGTGGTTCGCCCTCCCGTACCATCGCCAGATCGCAGCCGCGCGCCGAAGAGTAGGTCTCGAAATCCTTCAGCGCCGCCGCCACATCCTCGTGACGGGTCAGCGCGTAGAAGTCTTCCTTCTCGTCGTAGTAGAGCGGAGCCTCGACGCGCATACGCCGATAGATGTCGAACGGATCGTTGAAATACTCTTCGGAGAACGGGTCGAAAACGAGTTTCGGCTTGGTCATTGAATCCTCCTCAGCGGCCGGAAAGCGGCTGGAAAACGCGGCGACCGGGCATTAGACCGTATATCCAACTGTAAGGCATACGGGTCGATACCGGAAGGATAATCGGGAAGTCCCCGACGTCACCGGGGATGATCCATCAGCGCCAGCGCCGCGTCGGCGGCCTCCAGCACCGCTCCGGGCGTCGCCGCCGCGTGTTGCGCCAGGTCGGCCACCAGCCGCACGTCTTTGCGCAACAATGCCCCGGCCAGCCCGGCGAGCCGGTCCAGCGTGCCGCCGGAGCCCCGGATGCTGTTCAGCGCAAAGCTGTTGGCGCTGCCCCGCGACACCACCTCGGCGAGCCGATCGGTGGCAACCCCGAGCTGTTCACCCAACGCCAGCGCCGTCGCGGCGGTGCCGAGATTGGCGGTAAACAACAGGTTGTTGAGCAACTTGGTCACCTGCCCGGAACCGAGTCCGCCGAGATGCACCACGGGATCGGCGTAGGTTTCGAACACCGGGCGGCATCGCCCCACCACCTCCTCGTCACCGCCGACCATCACCAGCAGCGTTCCGGCCTCGGCGGCCGGACCACCACCGCTGACCGGTGCGTCGATCACCGAAACACCTTTTTCCGCAGCCTTTTCCGCCAGCCGCCGACACGTGTCGGGGTGCACGGTGCTGTGCACCGCGATGACGCCGCCGGACTGCATCCCGGCCAGCACACCGTTCTCGCCGTTGACCACTTCCTCGACGTCGGTATCGCCGACCACGCACAGGCAGACCAGATCGCTGGCCCGGCCCAGGTCCGCCGGCGAGTCGGCGACTTCGGCCGCGGTGTCGGAAAAGGGATCCAGCGTGCCCGGACGTCGGGCCCACAGCGTCGTCGGGTAGCCCCCTTCGGCGATCCGCCGCGCCATCGGCGCACCTTG
>CAYNJD010000198.1:0-6538 GCA_964397355.1 uncultured Mycobacterium sp.
GGTGCCCTCGGAGGAGGTGCCCGCCCGGGTCGCCAACCTGGTGGACCGGTTGCGGGCCGCGGAGAAGGAACTCGACCGAGTCCGGCTGGCCGGGGCTCGTGCTGCCGCGTCGAATGCCGTCGCCGGCGCCGAACAAATCGGTAACGTGCGCGTGGTGGCGCAGCGGATGTCCGGCGGTATCAGTGGCGGCGACCTGCGGTCGCTGGCCGGCGACATCCGCGGCAAGCTGGGCGAGGACGCGGCGGTGGTGGCGCTGATCGCCGACGGTGAAGGCAGCGTGCCCTACGTGGTCGCCACCAACACTGCCGCACGTGAACTCGGGCTGCGCGCCGACGACCTGGTCAAAGAGCTGGCGTCGGCGGTGGCCGGGCGCGGCGGCGGCAAGGCCGATCTGGCACAGGGCTCCGGCAAGGACTCCGCCGGAATCGATGCCGCCCTGGCGGCGGTACGCTCGGCGGTCGCCCGGGGCATGCCGGCGTGACCGCACCGCGCCACCGCACTCCGGACCGGCCAGGTGGGCCGGATGATCCCGGCCGCGGGCGGCGCCTCGGCGTGGACGTGGGCAGCGTGCGTATCGGGGTGGCGTGCAGCGACCCCGACGGTTTGCTGGCGACCCCGGTGGAGACCGTGCGCCGGCACGCCTCGGGCTCGCATCTGCGCAGGCTGGCCGAGCTGGTGGACGAATTCGACGTCGTCGAGGTGGTGGTCGGGCTGCCCCGGACCCTGGCCGACCGCATCGGTACGGCCGCGCAGGACGCCATCGCGCTGGCCGAGGACCTGGCCGGGATACTGGCCGCGCGTAAACGATCCGCGCCGGTGCGGCTGGCCGACGAGCGGCTCAGCACCACCCATGCGGCGCGCTCGCTGCGCGCCGCCGGGATGCGGTCCACACGTCAGCGGGCGGTCATCGACCAGGCTGCGGCGGTGACGATCCTGCAGAGCTGGCTCGACCAACGCCGGGCCTCGCAAGCGACGGCCACGGCGCCGACGGAGGACGACAGTGCCTGAGGGACGACCCCCGACGACTCGCGACAAAGCCGCGGCGAAAGCCAGACCCGTCGCGGTCGGGCCGCCGCGGCCCCGGATGAGTCGTGCCGAGCGGGCCCGCGAAGAGCGCCGGCGGCGCCAGCGCGCTCGGCGTCGCCGCGTGATCGGCGGCTTGGGCGTCGTGCTGGTCACCATGACCGTGATCGCCGGAGTGTTCCTGGGATCCAAGGTCTGGCATTCTCGCGGCCCAATCACCGATTACACCGGCGAGGGCGGCAAACAGGTGCTGATCGAGGTCCACGAGGGCGACTTCACCACCGCGATCGCCGAGACGATGCTGGCCGCCGGGGTGATCGCCGATGTCAAGACGTTCCTCGACACCGCGGAGCACAGCTCCGCCATCGCGGCGATCCAGCCCGGTTTCTACCGGTTGCGGGCCCAGCTCCCGGCCGCCACCGCGATGCACCAGCTCACCGACCCCGCCAACCGGGTGGGCAAGCTGGTGATCCCCGAAGGCCGCCAACTCGACGACACCACCGACATGAAGACCAACGCGGTCACCCCGGGGGTGTTCACGCTGATCGCCGAGGCCAGCTGCCTGGACCTCAACGGTGATCGCCACTGCCTCAAAGTGCAGGATCTGCGGCGCGCCGCCGCCATGGAGACCCCGCAGGCGCTGTCGGTTCCGGACTGGGCCGTAGGGCCGGTCAGCCGGATGGGCCACGACCACCGTCGCATCGAGGGGCTGATCACGGCGGGCACCTGGAACGTCGACCCGACGGCACCGGCGGCTACCGTGCTGTCGAAGCTGCTCGGCCAGAGCACCGCGGAGCTGACCAAGTCCGGCCTGCCCAGCACCGCGGAGCAACAGCAGATGACTCCCTACGAGTTGCTGGTGGTGGCGTCGCTGGTGCAGCGCGAGGCGCTGCCGCAGGACTTCGCCAAGGTGGCCCGGGTCATCGACAACCGGCTCAGCCAGTCGCAGCGGCTGGAGTTCGACTCGACGGTCAACTATCCGCTGGACCGCCAGGAGGTGGCCACCACCGATGCCGACCGGGCCAAGCCGACACCGTGGAACACCTATGCCGCCGACGGCCTGCCGGCCACCCCGATCTGCTCGCCGGGCAAGGAGGCCCTGCACGCCGCCGAGCACCCGGAACTGGGTGACTGGCTGTACTTCGTGACCATCGACAAGGACGGCACCACCTTGTTCACCCACAACTATCAGCAGCACCTGAACAACATCGAGACCGCACTGGACAACGGTGTCCTCGACAGCTCCCGCTGATCCGGGGCCGCGCAAGGCGGCCGTGCTGGGATCGCCGATCGCCCATTCGCGCTCACCGCGACTGCACTTGGCCGCCTACCGTGCCCTGGGGCTGCGGGACTGGACCTATGACCGCATCGAGTGCGGTGCCGAGGAACTGCCGGCGCTGGTCGGTGGACTCGGACCGGAGTGGGTGGGGGTGTCGGTCACCATGCCCGGCAAGTTCGCGGCCCTGGCCTTCGCCGACGAAGCCACACCGCGCGCCGAGCGTATCGGCTCGGCCAACACCCTGGTGCGCACCGCGAACGGCTGGCTGGCCGACAACACCGACGTCGACGGAGTGACCGGGGCGCTCGGGTCGGCGGCCGGCGAGGCGATGGTGCTCGGCTCGGGGGGCACCGCCCCGGCCGCGGTGCTGGCATTGGCCGAACTCGGGGTCGATCGCATCACCGTGGCCGCCCGCAACCCCGACAACGCCGCCCGGGTGGTGGCACTGGCAACCGAGGCCGGGGTGCCGGCCCGGCGCTGTCCGCTGGCCGCGGCCGCGTTGGGCGAGGCCGCCGCCACCGCCTCGGTGATGGTCAGCACCCTTCCCGCCGACGTCGCCGCCGGGTACGCGCCGGTGCTGGCGGCGGTGCCGGTGCTGCTGGATGCGATCTATGACCCGTGGCCGACACCGCTGGCGGCCGCGGTCAGTGCGGCCGGCGGAACGGTGGTCAGTGGTCTGCAGATGCTGCTGCACCAGGCGTTCACCCAGGTCGAGTTGTTCACCGGCCGGCCGGCGCCCCGCGCGGCGATGACTTGCGCGCTGGCCGACCCGGCCTGAGCATGGCCCCATGGTGGCGGGCCTGGTGGTGGCGTGGCTGACGTTGCTGAGCGGCTACGACATCCGGCAGCGCCGGCTGCCGAACTGGCTGACCCTGCCGGCGGCGGTGGTGGTGCCTGCCGTCGCGGCGGGGGCCGGGCGCGGGACCGCCGCGCTGGCCGGGGCGGCGGCGCTGACCGCGGTCTACCTCGTGGTGCATCTGGTGGCGCCGGACGGGCTGGGCGGCGGTGACGTCAAACTCGCCGCCGGCCTCGGCGCACTGACCGGAGCCTTCGGCGCCGACGTGTGGTTGCTGGCGGCGGTGTCCGCCCCGCTGCTGACCGGACTGTGGGGGCTGATCGCCGCGGCGGGGCGCCGGGGCGGCACCGTGCCGCACGGCCCGTCGATGTGCCTGGCCAGCGCGTTGGCGGCGGGTCTGGGGATGTTCTGAGGAAGCTCAGATTCCACGAGTGCCGAGGTCGTCGCCGGTGCGGGGCTGCTCGAACACAAATTAACGCCGTGGTTAGCCTTCACAGGAAACGTTTGCTCCTCAGCCCATTTTTAGTTAGGATCGCAGTATTGAACTCTGCTGACCGGGGTATGACCAAGGGGGTGACCGTGAAGCGAGCTGTAATCGGGGGCGCGGCCGCTGTCGCGGTCGTCGTCGGTGGCGCCGTGCTGGCCACCAACATGGCTTCCCCATCTCTTCCTGACGTGCAGGTGCCGGCGGTCCAGTTGTCCAACGCCGAGGGAACCGACGCCACGGTGCAGTGGCTGGACCTGTTCGCGCAGACTTCGTCCGCCAACGCCGATTCGTTCGGCGGGTACCTGCTGGACCCGAGTTCGGCGGTGCCGCCCGGCGAGTCTCCGCTGGTGCTGATCGATCCGCAGACCTCCGCCGAGGACTTCGACCGCATTCTCGACGGTGTCGTCGGCAATGTGGGCAGCCAGCTCAACGCGGTGACCTCACCCAGCAACGGCCCCGACGCCGTGACCTATCTGATCCTCAAGAACGGCTCCTGACCCCGCTTTCGGGTGGTGGGCCGGTTCGATTCCCGGTTCTCGCCGGACTGAGCCGTCGGTGTGCGCATGCGTAAGGTCCTCCAAGCCCGAACACCCGGGACCGGCATGGGAAGATGGGACACGTGTTGCGTTGGATAACCGCCGGGGAATCACACGGTCGAGCGCTGGTCGCCGTGGTCGAGGGCATGGTCGCCGGAGTGGGTGTCACCTCGGCTGACATCGCGGCGCAACTGGCCCGCCGTCGCCTCGGCTACGGCCGCGGCGCCCGGATGAAGTTCGAGGCCGACGCGGTCACCGTGCTGTCCGGGGTGCGCCACGGCGTCACACTGGGCGGTCCGATCGCCGTCGAGATCGGCAACACCGAATGGCCCAAGTGGGAGACGGTGATGTCCACCGATCCGGTGGACCCGGCGGTGCTCGACAGTGCGGGCGGGGCCCGCAATGCGCCGCTGACCCGCCCGCGGCCGGGCCACGCCGACTACGCCGGCATGCTCAAGTACGGTTTCGACGACGCCCGGCCGGTGCTGGAGCGGGCCAGCGCCCGCGAGACGGCCGCACGCGTCACGGCAGGCACCGTTGCGCGGGCGTTCCTGGACCAGGCGCTGGGCGTGCAGGTGATCTCCCACGTGATCTCGATCGGTGCCTCCGATCCCTACGACGGCCCGGTGCCGCAGCCCGCGGACCTGGCCGCCATCGACGCCAGCCCGGTACGCGCCTATGACGAGCGGGCCCAGGATTCGATGATCGCCGAAATCGAGGCGGCCAAGTCCGACGGCGACACCCTGGGCGGGGTGGTGGAGGTGGTCGTGTCGGGGCTGCCGATCGGGCTGGGTTCCTTCATCAGCGGTGACGACCGGCTGGACAGCCAGCTGGCCGCCGCGGTGATGGGCATCCAGGCCATCAAGGGCGTCGAGATCGGCGACGGTTTCACCACCGCACGCCGGCGCGGCAGCGCCGCCCACGACGAGATGTACCCCGGCCCGGACGGGGTGGTGCGTTCCACCAACCGGGCCGGCGGGCTGGAGGGCGGGATGACCAACGGCCAGCCGCTGCGGGTCCGCGCGGCGATGAAGCCGATCTCCACCGTCCCCCGGGCGCTGGCCACCGTGGACATGGCCACCGGCGACGAGGCGGTCGCCATCCACCAGCGCTCCGACGTGTGCGCGGTGCCCGCCGCCGGCGTGGTGGCCGAGGCCATGGTGGCGCTGGTGCTGGCACGCGCGGCGCTGAGCAAGTTCGGCGGGGACTCGCTGACCGAAACCCGGCGCAACATCGAGGCATACCGGCGGTCGGTGGCCGAGCGGGTCGGCGACCAGGCCCGGGCATCGGGGTAGGCCGTGGCGCCCAGAGCGGTTCTGGTGGGGTTGCCCGGGGCGGGCAAGTCCACGATCGGACGGCGGCTGGCCAAGGCGCTCGGGGTCGAGATGCTCGACACCGATGCGGCCATCGAGGCCCGGACCGGCCGCAGCATCGCCGACATCTTCGCCACCGACGGCGAGCAGGAATTCCGCCGCATCGAAGAGGACGTGGTGCGTGCGGCGCTGGCCGATCACGACGGCGTGCTCTCCCTCGGCGGGGGCGCTGTGACCAGCCCCGGCGTACGCGACGCGCTGGCCGGTCATACCGTGGTGTTCCTCGAGATCAGCGCCGCCGAAGGGGTACGGCGCACCGGCGGCAGCACGGTGCGGCCGCTGCTGGCCGGGCCGGGGCGGGCCGAGAAGTTCCGGGAGCTGATGGCACAGCGGGTGCCGCTCTACCGGCGGCTGGCGACGATCCGGGTCAACACCAACCGGCGAAACCCCGGCGCGGTGGTGCGCTATATCGTGTCCCGGCTGGAGGCCACCGCGCCGAAAGGCCGGGCCACCGGGGCGCCGCCGCCGGCACCCGCCGGCTCACCGCCGAGCCCCGCCACGCTGGCCGCACGACAGACCGGAGGACGCAAGTGACCGAGATTCCCGAGCCGATCACCGTGACGGTGGCCACCGACCCGCCGTACCCGGTGGTGATCGGCAAAGGCCTGCTCGGTGACCTCGCGGAGCTGGTCGCCGACCGGAACAAGGTGGCGATCCTGCACCAGCCGACGTTGGAGCAGACCGCCGAGGGAATCCGAACCTATCTGGCGGACAAGGGAATCGAGGCGCATCGTATCGAGATCCCGGATGCCGAGGACGGTAAGTCGCTGCAGGTGCTGGGCTTCATCTGGGATGTGCTGGGCCGCATCGGTCTGGACCGCAGAGACTGTCTGGTCAGTCTCGGTGGCGGCGCCGCCACCGACGTGGCGGGCTTCGCGGCGGCCACTTGGCTGCGGGGTATCTCGATCGTGCATGTGCCGACCACGCTGCTGGCGATGGTCGACGCCGCGGTGGGCGGCAAGACCGGCATCAACACCGAGGCCGGCAAGAACCTCGTCGGGGCGTTCCACCAGCCCGCCGGTGTCGTCGTCGACCTGGCCACGC
>CAYNJD010000199.1:0-6534 GCA_964397355.1 uncultured Mycobacterium sp.
AGCTCTGCTCGCGGAAGTGCGGCCAGGCGGCGCGGACCACGTTGTAGCCGCCGTAGAGGTGCACCTGCAGCACGGCGTTCCAATTGTCGAAGGTCATCTTGTGGAAGGTGCCGTCGCGCAGGATGCCGGCGTTGCTGACCACACCGTCGACCTTGCCGAACTCGTCGATGGCGGTCTTGACGATGTTGGCCGCGCCGTCGGCGTCGGCGACGCTGTCGTAGTTGGCCACGGCCCGTCCGCCGGCCTCTTTGATCTCGGTGACCACCTGGTCGGCCATGTTGTGGCCGGCTCCGGTGCCGTCACGGGCACCGCCGAGATCGTTGACCACCACGCAGGCACCCTCGCGCGCCAGGGTCAGGGCGTATTCACGGCCCAACCCCCCGCCGGCTCCGGTTACGACGACAACACGATCCTGCACTCCGGGCATGAGCTTCCCTCCTCGATTTCGATCGCCACGCTAGAACAGGCGACGCGCCAACTTCCAAGCCTTCTCTGTATACGGCGGGTAGATCATCGCGCTGACATCGGGTCGGGTTGGCTTGGTCAGCACCGTCTTGCGGTGGCTGAACTCCTCGAACCCCCACCGGCCGTGATAGGCGCCCATTCCCGACGGGCCGACCCCGCCGAACGGCAGCTTGGCGGTGGACACCTGGAACACCAGATGGTTGACCAGCATGCCCCCGGAGGACACCCGACTGATCACCTTCTCCCGCACCGCGCGCGTCTTGGTGAACAGGTAGGCCGCCAGCGGCTTGGGCCGGGCGTTGACGAAACGGATCGCGTCGTCGACGGAGTCGACGGAGACCACCGGCAGGATCGGTCCGAAGATCTCGTTGGTCATCAACGCCTCGGCGGGATCGGGGTCGACCACCACGGTCGGCTCGATCCGCAGCGTCGCGGCATCGGAGCCCCCGCCGAGCGCCACCGTGCCACGGGTGTCGGCCAAATACTTTGTGAGGCGGTTGAATTGGCGTTCGTTGACGATACGCATGCCGTGCGCCTCTTGCGCGCGGAAGTCGGCGATGGCCTCACCGATCCTGGCGACCAGTGCGTCGCGGATCGTGATGTCGGCCAGCACGTAATCCGGGGCGACGCAGGTCTGGCCGGAGTTCAGCAGCTTGGTGAAGGCGATCCGCTTGGCCGCCACGTCGATGTCGGCGTCAGCGGCCACGATGCAGGGGCTCTTGCCGCCCAGTTCCAGCGTCACCGGGGTCAGGTGTTGGGCGGCGCCGGCCATGATCTTGCGGCCGATCTCGGTTCCGCCGGTGAACATCACCCGGTCGAAACCCTGCGCGATCAACTCCTGGCTGACCGCCCCGTCGCCTTCGACCACCACGATCGCCTCGGTGTCCAGGTAGCGCGGCACCAGCTCGGCCATCAACCGCGAGGAGGCCGCTGCGATCTCGGAGGGCTTGAGCACCACGGTGTTCCCGGCGGCGATCGCACCCACCAGTGGTCCCAACGTCAGGTAGAACGGGAAGTTCCAGGCGCCGATGATCAGCACCGTGCCGTAGGGCTCGTACTCCACCCAGCCGCGGCCGGGCAACTGCGCCAGCTCGAGGAGCCGGTGTTTGCGGCGCATCCACTTCTTGACGTGCTTGGCCGCGTAGCGGGCCTCGGCGACGGTGCCAGCGGTGTCGGCCAGCCAGGCCTCGAACGGTTTGCGGTCCAGGTCGGACGCCAGCGCGTCGGCGATCGCCGCCTCGTTCTCGGTCATCATCTGTTCCAGGCGGCGCAATTGGGTGCGTCGCCAATCCACGTCGCGTGTCCGTCCGGTGGCAAAGGTTTCGCGGAGTCGAGCGACGGTGTCCGCGATGCCGGTGGTGGTGGTCATGGACCCATTCCTACCGCCGGACAGCAGATCACGCCGCCCGATCGGATAAGAATGCCCGGCTCAGCTCCGCACGGCGGTGACGAACTCCGAGAACGCATCGGCGTCATCGCCGGCCGGCACGTTGACCCAGCGGTTCAGCCGGCGCATCTCCTCGGTGGAGTGCTGCGCGGTGGCGCGCCACCCGTGCCCGTTGAGCCATTCCGACACCACCGCGCGGTCCTCGTCGTGGTAGATCAGGTCCTGGATGTCCACGGTCTGCTCCAGCCCGATCTGCTCGGCGACCTTCTTGAACCGCTCCGCCATCTCCTGGCGCCGCTGGTCGGCATGGTTGGCCGCGGTCTCGGCCGCGATCCGGCTGCCGGGCGCGCTCAGGGCGGTGATCTGGTCGAACAACCGGTCCTGGGCGTCGGCCGGCAGATACATCAGCAGCCCCTCCGCCAGCCACGCCGTCGGGGCGGCGGGGTCGAAGCCGGCGTCGGTCAGGGCGGTGGGCCAGTCCTGCCGCAGGTCGATCGCGACCCCACGCCGCTGCGCCGACGGTGTCACGTCGTGGGCCGCCAGCGTCTTCTCCTTGTAGGCGAGGACCTTCGGCTGGTCGATCTCGTAGACGGTGGTGCCGGCCGGCCAGTCCAGCCGGTAGGCACGAGAGTCCAAGCCCGACGCCAGGATCACCACCTGCCGGATTCCTGATCCGACCGCATCGGTGAAGTAGGCGTCGAAGAAGTGGGTGCGGACCGCCTGGTAGTTGCGCATGTGGTGATACACCGCTGCGATCTCCGGCTCGACGGATTCAATTTTGTCGATCAGCGTGTCATCGAGCAGGGTCTCCCAGACGCCGGTGCCGGCGTCCGCGACCAGAAGTTTCGCGTAGGGATCGGTGATCAGCGGCTCGGTGCTGTCGGTCTCGACCGCGCGGGCGGCTGCCACCATCACCGCCGTCGAGCCCACGCTCGTGGCGATGTCCCAGGTGTCGTCGTCGGTGCGCAGTGTGCTCATCGGTTACCTCGCTTGCTTTCCACGGATGCTGCAAGCCATGGTACCGAAAAAGTTAGGTCAGCTATTCACTGCTTTCGGCAGCCGGCGGCGCCGGCCGCTGCAGCTGCCAGAGCTGGTTGGCCAACATGGCGCGCACGCTGGCGATCACCGCGGCCGACTCGTCGCGGTCGCCGAGCGCGGCGACGTAGAACCCGATTCCCCACAGCACGGCCAGCAACGTCTCGGTCAGGTCGCCGACCGTCGCCGCGGTGACGAGCTCCCCTCGATCGACGGCCTCGGTGAGCGACTCGGTGAGGAAGCTCCGGGTGGGCCCCTGCAGATCACCGACCAGCAGCCGCAGCTCCGGGTCACGCTGCGCGTCCAGCACCGCGGTCACAGCGAAGGCCGCCGCGGTGCGGTCCTCTTCGCCGAGTTGGGCGAACGCGTAGATGACCGACGACAGCCGTGCTATCAGACCCTTCTCGGAGCGGGCCCGCTCGACGGCGTCGTCCAGAATCGATTCGTTGCGGTTCAACACCGCCTGGTAGAGCAATCGCTTGTTCGCGAAGTAGTGGTTGATCGCCGGCCGGGTCAAGTGCGCGCGGGCGGCCACGGCTTGGAACGTCGCCGCGTGGTAGCCCAACTCGCCGAAGACACCGCTGGCAGCGACGACGATGCGCTCCCGGGTCAGGTTGGACCGCGCGCCGCGGGGGCGCCCGAGCCTGGGAGCAGCCACGTCGTGCACGAAGTCGATTGTGACACGGCGTATCTACCCCCCGGTAAATTCCGCATTACGATCATTCACTTCTGTATCCGCAGAGCGGTCCCGCACCAGCCCCCAGCGAACTAAAGTCGACTTATGGCGGCGGTCCTCTCGCAACAGGCGTACTTCGAGACGGGTCTGGAAGTGCTGTCCGAACTGGGCTACGGCGGCCTGAAGCTGGCCGAGGTGTGCAACCGACTCGGAGTGACGACCGGCTCGTTCTACCACTACTTCCCCAGTTGGCCCGTTTACACCCGCGCGCTGGTCCAGCACTGGCTGGATGCCCGCACCGTCGCGCACGTGGAATTCGTGCGGTCCATACCGGACGCACGCGAGCGTCTGGACAGCATGATCCAGATCGGTCTGGAGCTACCGCACCGGGCCGAGGCCGCGATCCGCTCCTGGAGTTCGGCGGATCCGCAGGTGCACGCGGTGCAGGCTGAAGTGGACCGGCAGCGCTTCGACACCCTCTACGAGGCGGCGGTGGAGGTGCTGGGCGACGAGCGCCAGGCGCACCTGTTCGCCTGCTGGGGGATGTATCTGCTGATCGGCTACGAGCAGGCGCTGCTGCCGCGCGACAGTTCCGCCATCGAGTGGATTTCCGGCCAGTTGCTCGAGGCCCTCGATTCCGGCCGCTTCGCCGGCGCGCCGGGCACCCCGAGACCGGAACAGCCGTTCACAGCGAGCTGATGCGCTGGACCGCCAGCCGCGGGCCACGTCGTGGCTTGACGGCCAGTCCGCTGTCGATCAGCAACCGCACCACCCGGTGTCGATGCGGGCGCATCGGCTCCAGCAGCTCGACCATGGCGTCGTCGTCGATCGGATGGCCCAGCAGCGTCCAGCCGACCGTCTTCGCAAGGTGGTAATCGCCCACCGACAGCGCGTCGGCGTCGCCGAAGGCACGCTGCGCGGTCTCGGCCGCCGTCCACTCCCCGATTCCGGGCAACGACAGCAGTGCCACGCGGGCGGCCGCGGGCGGCCTGTCGACCAGCCGTTCCAGCGACGACGCCCGCTGCGCGCAACCGATCACGGTGCGGGCTCGGCCGCCGTCGACGTTGGCGCGATGGAATTTCCACGACGGTATGCCGCGCCAGACCTCGGCCGGCGGCGGCACCCGCATCCGGGGCGGCGCCGGGCCGGGCGGCGGGGTGCCGAATTCGGTGACCAGCAGCCGCCAGGCCCGGAACGCGTCGACGCCGGGCACCCGCTGCTCGAGGATGGCCGGGATGAGCGCCTCGAGCACGCGGTGGGTGCGGCCCAGCCGAAGGTGCGGCAGGCGTCGGTGCGCGGCCACGACCGTCGGTTCGCTCGGTGCGAAGTCCGAGGCGTCGTCGGCGGCGCCCAGCAGTCCGGGCAAACCGTCGAGGAACTCGGCCGCCCCGGCGCCCCAGGCCTGGCAGTCGACCGCATCGGGCGCACCGCGGCTGATCCGCGCCGTCACCGGCCCGCTGGACATCAGACTGGTCCGCCAGATGGTGCCGTCGATGAGCTGCAGGCACGGGTCGCCCGGGCCGCGGCGCAGCGGTGCCAGGGTCAGCGCGGGACTGGCCGGCCCGGGAAAGGTGACGGTACGGCGAAGCGAATTGTTGATGCCGTGATCATAGGGACAGCCGTGTTCGCGTTGACCGGTTCGCGGCAGCACGCCACCATGGGGAGGTGGCCACCCCGTTCGATGATCCGCAGGCGGAATTGGCGTGGATGTTCCTGCAGGGCATCTGTGGCGACGACGACCTGGACGACATTTTCGCGCTGGTCAGCGACGATTTCAGCTACTGGAGCATTCTGACCTGCGAGGCGATCGGCGCCGAGGCCTTGCGCCAGCAGGTCGAACAGCGCCGGCGCGGCCTGCGGGTCAGCCTGGATCTGCTGCGCTGCATCAACGAGGACGAGACCGTGGTGATCGAAGCCGAAGGCGACTGCGTCACCGCCGACGGCACCCGCTACCACAGCCCGTTGGTGTTCATCGTCGACTGCCACGACGGCCGGATCGTGTCGGTGCGCGAGTACACCGAAACCCGGTTCGCCGGTGAAGTGCTGGGAATCTAGGCGGAGCTAGTCCGGGCCGACGCTGATGTCGGCCTTGTCCGGGTAGAACGCGACGTGGCCGGCGATGGCGGCGACCGCGGGGAACGGCTGCTCGTAGGTCCAGATGGCATCGGTGGAGATCTGCCCCGCGGCAGTGGTCACGGTGTAGTAGGCAGCGTCGCCTTTGAACGGGCAGTAGCTGGACGTAGCGGTGCGGCTCAGCAGCTCACCCTTGACGTCGCCCATCGGAATATATTGCACCGCAGGGCGATCCGCCTCCTGCAGGGTCAGCGCGTGGTCGGTCTCGGCGACGACTTCGCCGCCCACCCGCACCGTGACGTGCCTGCCGGTCGGGGTCACGGTGATCGGGTAGTCGGCGGTCGGGATGTGAACGGGTCGCTGGCTCATGTGCGGCTCCTCAATTCTTGGCATGCTTGCGGGCGTCACGCAGCTTCATCCAGAAACGCGCCGCCTCCCGGATCGATTCCTCCACCGGTCGGGGCTGCCAGCCCAGTTCGCGCACCGCTTTGGCACAGTCGACCGGGGCTTCGGCGCGCATCATCCGCACCGACGCCAGGCTGAGCTCGGCGTCGTTGCCGGACAACCGCGCCCGCACGCTGCCCAGCAACCCCAGGGCGTAGAGCGTGGGCACCGAGATCGAGCGGGCCGGTGGCGGCACACCGGCTTCGTCGGCCGCGATCCGCACCACCTCCTTGAGCGGGATCATCCGTTCGGAGATGAGGTAGCGCTGCCCGTCCCGACCGCGGTCAGCGGCCAGGATCATCGCCCGCGCGGCATCGTCGACCCCGACCGCCTCCAGCTCGATGCCCTCCATCAGGAACGGCAGCTTGCCGAAGACCGCCCCGGCGATGAACGCGCCGTGCGGGGTGCGGCCCCAGTCCCCGTCGCCGTAGGTGGTGGACACGCACATCGCCAC
>CAYNJD010000200.1:0-6527 GCA_964397355.1 uncultured Mycobacterium sp.
GTCGACCACATCCTGGCGACCAGCGGCTTGCCGGAGGATCAGACCGGGCGGTTGCTGGCCGGGTCGGTGTCGGCGAAGTGCCCGGAATACGGCGTGCTGGTCGAGGAATTCGTCTGGTACGTCCAGCACCGTCAGAAGAGCAGCGGTCTCGCCGGCTGAGGCCGGCCCCGGATCACAGCGCGCCCGGGTCATCGGGCACGTCAACGGCATAGGCGCGCAACACATCCAGTGAAACCACCTCGAGGGTGCGTTCATGGGTGGCGGCCAACACCACCGGCGCGGCACAGCCGTCGCCATGCGCCCGCAGCCAGTTCAGCGCGGTCACACACCACCGGTCGCCCGGTGTCAGGCCCGGAAACCGGTACGCCGGCATGGGCGTGGACAGATCGTTGCCGATCGAGCGCTGGTGCTCGAGGAACTCGCCGGTCACCACCGCGCAGATGGTGTGCAGCCCGATGTCTTCCGGCCCGGACGAGCAGCAGCCGTCGCGGTAGAAGCCGGTGATCGGGTCGCTGCCGCACGGCTGCAGTGGGCCGCCGAGCACGTTGCGGTCGGGCATCCGGCCAGTCTAGGGCGACGTCGCCTACCGTGAGGTATGGCCGAGCCGACACGCGAGCTGTTGTGGGCTGATGTCGCCGACATCTACCGCCGGATCAGCGAACACCCGTTCATCACCGGACTGACCGACGGATCGTTGGGGCACGACCGCTTTCGCTACTACATCACGCAGGACGCCCATTATCTGCGGGCATACGCGCGGGCGCTGGCCGGGTGCGCGGCCAAGGCACCGCTCGAGGCGGAGCTGACCATGTTCGTCGAGCACGCCGGAGTGGCGATCACCGCCGAGCGTGAGCTGCACGCCGGACTGCTGGCCGACCTGGGGCTGGACGCCGGGCAGGCCGCGGCACAGCCGATCACCCCGACCACCCAGGCCTACGCCAGCTATCTGCTGGCGGTCACCGGAACCGGTTCCTACGCCGAAGCCGTCGCCGCGGTGCTGCCCTGCTATTGGATCTACGCCCGGGTGGGCGAACACCTGCAGCGCCACGGCTCGCCGGAGCCGCTGTTCCAGCGCTGGATCGACAGCTACGCGGGCCAGGACTACCAGGCGGTGGTCGGAGAGGTGCTCGCGGTCACCGACCGCATCGGCTCGGCCGCGTCCCCGGCCGAGCACGACCTGATGCGCCGGCATTTCCACACCACCGCACGCTACGAGTGGATGTTCTTCGACGCCGCCTACCGGATGGAGGACTGGCCGGTGTGATCGGGTCACTTAAACTTCCGGGTATGACCGCTGCTGTCGCCGAACTGCTCGACTACGACGACGTCGTCGCCCGCTTCGACCCGGTGCTGGGCCTGGAGGTGCACGTCGAGCTGTCCACGGCCACCAAAATGTTCTGCGGCTGCTCGACTGAGTTCGGCGCCGAACCCAACACCCAGGTCTGCCCGGTGTGCCTGGGGCTGCCCGGTTCGCTGCCGGTGCTCAACGGCGCCGCCGTGGAGTCGGCGATCCGGATCGGGCTGGCGCTGAACTGTGAGATCGCCTCCTGGTGCCGGTTCGCCCGGAAGAACTACTTCTACCCCGACCAGCCGAAGAACTACCAGATCTCGCAGTACGACGAGCCGATCGCGTTCAACGGCCACCTGGACGTGCCGCTCGACGACGGGACCACCTGGCGAGTGGACATCGAACGCGCGCACATGGAGGAGGACACCGGCAAGCTGACCCACGTGGGCAGCGAGACCGGCCGCATCGAGGGCGCCAGCGAATCCCTGGTCGACTACAACCGCGCCGGTGTGCCGCTGATCGAGATCGTCACCAAGCCGATCGTCGGCGCCGGTGAGCGCGCCCCGCAGATCGCCCGGGCGTATGTGACGGCGCTGCGGGACCTGCTGCGCTCATTGGACGTCTCCGACGTGCGCATGGATCAGGGCTCCATGCGCTGCGACGCCAACGTGTCGCTGATGCCCACCGGTGCAACGGAATTCGGTACCCGGACCGAGACCAAGAACGTCAACTCGCTCAAAAGCGTGGAAGTTGCCGTCAGCTATGAGATGCGCCGCCAGGGCGCGGTGCTGACCGGCGGCGGGACCGTCGTCCAGGAGACCCGGCACTTCCACGAGGCCGGCTACACCAGCCCGGGACGGGCCAAGGAGACCGCCGAGGACTACCGGTACTTTCCCGAACCCGATCTGGAGCCGGTGGCTCCGAGCGCGGAGTCGATTGACCGGCTGCGCGCCACCATTCCGGAGTTGCCGTGGTTGACCCGCAAGAAGATTCAGCAGCAGTGGGGTGTCTCCGACGAGGTGATGCGCGACCTGGTCAACGCGGGCGCGGTCGAGCTGGTGGCGGCCACCGTGGCCGCGGGCGCCGGCAGCGAGGCGGCCCGGGCCTGGTGGGGAAACTTCCTGGTGCAGAAGGCCAACGAGGCCGGCGTCGAACTCGACGCGCTGCCGATCACGCCGGCGCAGGTCGCCGAGGTGGTGGCGCTGGTGGATTCGGGCAAGCTCTCCAACAAGCTGGCCCGCCAGGTGGTCGAAGGGGTGCTGGCCGGTGAGGGCGAGCCCGAGCAGGTGATGACCGCCCGCGGGCTGGCCGTGGTGCGCGACGACTCGGTGATCCAGGCGGCGGTCGACGAGGCACTGGCCGCTAATCCCGATGTGGCCGAGAAGATCCGGGGCGGCAAAGTGCAGGCGGCCGGCGCCATCGTCGGCGCGGTGATGAAAGCCACCAAAGGCCAGGCCGACGCCGCCCGGGTGCGCGAACTGGTACTGCAAGCCTGCGGGTAGCACCGCCGCTGGCCGCTGCCTCGGTCGTCGGGCAGCGAGCGGCGGACGCCCGGCCGGCTCAGCCGGAGGTGGCGCCGTGGCGCTGCGGCTGGTGGCGGGCCGGCTGGTGGCCCCAGTGGTCGAACATGAACTGCAGCCACCGAACATCGATCAACATCGTGTCGTCATCCCTTTTCGCTGGGCGGTTGTGGTGTGCCTCGGTGGTGACCTTGACCCGAACTCCAAGGTAAGCCGGATTTTTAAGGCGGCCGGGCGGAGTCGGTAAAGCTTCTGTGAGAACCGCTCGGGCGGCATGGTCGAACGGTGGCCGCTGGTGCAGCAGGCGGCACCACGGCTCGCGCCCGATCAGTCCTTGTCGTCGTTGGCGCGCGGGAACCCGCCGCCGGACGGGAACAGCGGGAACACCACGTCGTCGAGCTTCTCGGCGTCACCGGCGGTCTTGTTCACCGTCGCGCCCCACACGTTGCCGTCCGGCGACATCTCCACGGCCCACACATGGCCGTGGGTGTCCTGACGCATGACCTCGGGTTCGCTGGTGACCGACCCGGTACCGGAGGCCAGCCGCACCGCCACCGTCTGCTTGGTGTCGATCAGGTTCACCAGCACGATGCCGTCCATCGCGGCGCAACCGGCGACACCGGGCTTGTCCGGCCACGTCCACACCGTCGAAACCCGGGAGTCCTTGGTGATGCGCTGCAGCCGATCACCGCCGGGGCTGCGGTCGGTGACGTAGAGCGAACCGTCCACCGGGTCGATGCACAGCCCGCCGCCGGCGCCCAGCCCGCTCAACGCGGTGGTGGGGGCGGCCTGGTCGATCGTCGTCGGCTGCTCGATGCGCAGCACCTTGCCCGCCGGCGAGTCCGGGTCGGCGGCCGCAGCCGGGTTGCCCGCGTCACCGGTGAGCACCACCAGCGTGGTGGGGCTGGTGAAGATCAGCGCGCCGGTGTTGCCGGTCGGACCTTTGGGGATGCCGGTCAGAATGTCTTTGGGAACGTCGCCGTCGGCGACCCGGACCACCCGGTTGTCGGTGGGGGTGCTGATGTAGGCGTACATCAGCCGGTCCTGGGAGTAGGTCGGCGACAGCACGATGTCCATCAGCCCGCCGTCACCGGCCGGGTCGACGCCGATCACGGTTTTCACCTTGGGCTCGGCGGTCAGCGAGACCTCCTTGACCGCGCCGGTGGTCCGCTCGGCGACCAGCGCCGACTTGCTGTCGGCGTGCATGATCAAGCCGCTGGTGCTCTCCAGGCAGCCCTGCATCACCCCGGGCGCCGGGCACTGCTTGGGGAACGGGTTGGCCGGCAGCGGCGGGGGCGGCGGGGGCGTCGTGGTGGGCGCCATGCCGCGGCGCGGCACGGTGGTGAACGGCTGCGACTGGGCATCGTCGAAGTGCGCGCAACCGGTCAGCACCAGCAGACCCGCGCACGCCACGACAGCCACCCGGTGAACCGCCCCGCGCATCCGCATGCCCGACAGGTTACGGACACCGGGTCCGGTTCCGCCACGATGCCCGCCCGCCGCGGCCCGGCAGCGGCCGCGGCGGGCCGGAATCGATTCGCTAACGAAGCCGTTCAAATCCCCAATCCCGCCTGGCTTGCCCTTACCCTTGCAGGGTGACGAGTCAAGATGAGGGCTCACACTGGCGTCGGCCGGGTGAGGCTGCCGACGCCGGCAAAAGACGTCCCAAGTCGGCACGTCTGGTAGATCCGGAGGACGACATGCCATCGCCGACTTATACCGGTGATTTCGAGACTGCTGCCATCCCGCCGTACGACCCGACCGGTTCCCGTGCCGTCGGTGCCGAATACAACCCGCTGCCGTACGCCGAACCGCAGGCCACCGCGGGGCGGGTGCCCGGTTCGGTGGGGGCCGACGCGGATGCCGACGAACCGTTCCGGGCCGTGGACCGGCGCGGCACCCAGGACCTGGGCCTGCTGATCCTGCGGGTGGGTCTGGGTGTGACGCTGGTGGCCCACGGGCTGCGGCAGCTGTTCGGCTGGTGGGGCGGCCAGGGCCTGACCGAGTTCAAGAGCGCGGTCTCCGCCGCCGGCTACGAGCACGCCGACATCCTGACCTATGCGGCCGGCGGAGGGCAGATCGCCGCGGGCCTGCTGCTGGTGCTCGGGCTGTTCACGCCGCTGGCCGCCGCAGGTGCACTGGCTTACCTGATCAACGGCGTGCTCGCCGGTGTCTCGGCGCAAAGCCAGGGGCGGTTCGACTTCTTCCTGCCGGACGGCCACGAGTACCACATCATGCTGATCGTGGTGGCGGTGGCGATCGTGCTGGTCGGACCCGGCCGGTACGGGCTCGACGGCGACCGCGGCTGGGCCCGGCGCCCGTTCATCGGGTCGGTCGCCGCGCTGTTGCTCGGCATCGCCGGCGGCGTGGCGATGTGGGTGTTCCTCAACGGGGCGAACCCGCTCGCCTGATCAGCGATACGGGTTGGGCACCCGCCCGCCGCTGGCCTCGGTGAGCAGCGGCAGGGTGGCGAAGCTGACCGCCGGCAGCCGCAGTTGCTCACCGTTGGTCAGATGCGCCCGCGCCCACGAGCCCCGGCTGAAGCCCAGACCGGCGATGTCGTCCCAGTCCACCGAGCGGCTGCCCAGCAGCGTCCGCACCGTCACCCGCTGTGTGTCGGCGACGGTCCGCCACCGGACGATCAGCACCGACAACAGCACCGGCAGCGCCAGCAGCGGCGCGGTGGGCGGCCAGGTCATCACCGGAATCAGCAGACCCAGGGCCAGGAAACCGACCGCGAAGTGCGCCATCGGCGAGATGCGGATCACCAGCGGTGCGGGATCGGGTGAGGGTGCGGCCACCTCCGCATGATGTCATCGCGGCCGCTGCGCGGAAAATCATTGACCGCCGCACGCACCCGACCCAGCATGGAGACATGCCCCAACCCCCGGTGCGTCCGCGTCGTATTCGGTTCAACTACCCGGTGGCGGCGCTGGATCGCCACTTCGTCGACGGCGATCTGGTGATGAGCCACACCGTCGCGCACCTGTCGGCGGTGTTCCCCGAGGGTGAGGACTTCTTCGTGCGTTCGGTGCGTCACTACGCCGACCAGATCACCGATCCCGACCTGAAAGAACGCGTCAAGGGGTTCGTCGGCCAGGAGATCTCCCACGGGCGTGAGCACCGCGCGCTCAACGAGCGGCTGGCCCAGATGGGCTACCCGACCGGCAGGATCGACCGGCTCGTGCACCGGCGCCTGAAGGCGGCTGAGCGCCGGTTCTCGCCGCTGACCTGCCTCGCCATCACCGCCGCCCTGGAACACTTCACCGCGGTATTCGCCGAGACGCTACTGAGCGATGAGCGCGCCCAGGCCCTACTCGGGGCGACCGAGGTCCGGTCGATGTTGCTGTGGCATGCGATCGAGGAATCCGAGCACCGCTCGGTGGCGTTCGACGTCTACCGCGCGGTCGGCGGCGGCGAAACCCGGCGGATCCGGACGATGAAGGTGATCCGGTTCAGCTTTCCCATCGCCGTCACGGTGAACTCCATGCTCTCGCAACTCGGCGACCGGGCCGCGTACCACCCGGTGCGGCTGATCCGCAGCTACGCGGCGCTGCGGCATTCGCCGTTTTTGACCCGAGCGGTGTTCCGGCGGCTGGGCGACTACAACCGGCGCGGCTTCCACCCCGATGACCATGACAACACCGCACTGCTCGAGGAGTGGACCGCCGCCCTGTTCGGCGACCACGGCTCGCTCGCCGACCACCTGCACTGACCGC
>CAYNJD010000201.1:0-6507 GCA_964397355.1 uncultured Mycobacterium sp.
GACTCGAGGCGATGATCTGGCCGAACTTGACGTAGGTGGGGCCCAGGTCGGCGAACGTCTGCGGCAGCTCCCGGATCACCTTCTGCTGGATCGGGCCCGGGCCGAGCAGCCGGGTGAACACCCGGGTGGCGGCGCGGGTGAGCTGCCAGCCGGTCGCGCCGATGCGGGCGGCCTCGACCGGCAACGGCACCCGGTCCAGCCGGGTCACCGGGCGGGGCGGGGTCGAACTCATTGCTGCAGTCTGCCAAATCCGGGGGCGAATCCGGTCGCGAGCGTGCCGCAGCGGCCGAAGTTGGCCCGCAACGCCGCGGTGACCGGCCGCCACAGCGGGCCCGGCAGGTCGTAGCCGATGCCCTCGACCGGCACGAACCGGGTCTGCATCAGGCCGGGTCTCGGTGGGCGTACAGGTCTCGGATACAGGCGATTTCGGCGCCGTGATGGATGGTTTCGCGGTTGATGTGCAGGATCAGCTCGGCCATCGTGCGGCTGGCCCACGGCCCTTCCGCCGGCCCGATCGCTCGGGCCAGCGCCGCCTCGTTCAGGCTGCGCACCCCGGCGATCCACCGTGCGTAGGCGTCGTCGAGCTGGTGCAGCGCGGTGGCGGCGTCGAGGGCATACGGCCAGCTGTCGTAGTCGGCCGGCGGCCCGCCGAAGTGGTGATGGTTGCGCATCGCGAACACGCCGACGGTGACGTGCGCCATGCGCCAGGCGATGGTGGTGAACGGCGCCGGCTGCGGGGGCGGGAACGCGAAGTCGATGCCGTCGCGGCGCACGGTCCAGCAGCCCGGCACCGGCTGCCAGAGGTACTCGTCGTCGGTGAGGCCCTCCAACCGGGGGCGCAACAGATTGCCCCAGTGCCAGTCGAGTTGGTCGGCCAGGTAGCCGGTCACGTCCGTCATACCCCGAGCGTCGCACGGCCGGGGACGGCCGCGCACCGTCGCCGAAAGGCTGCATGCGCCGCGCGGACATCCGTAGGTTGATGGCATGCAGGTCATCTCCGCCGAATCGACCGAGAAGTTCGTCGGGCCGGCCGACGCCCCCGTGCAGCTGGTCCGGGTCGACTACCGCGACGCGGCCGCGCCGACACCGGTGCGCGTGGACGGCGACGGCCTGGCCGGGGAAGCCGTCGCCGAGCCCGGAAGCGGTGTCGTCGAGGTGCCGGTGACCGTCGAGAACCCGGTGGTCGGCCAGCAGCGGGCCGCCCGGGTCGACGGCACCGAGCCGTTGGCGTTCACCTTCACCGTGGCCGAACCCGGCTGGACGATGTTCATGGTCGGCCACTTCCACTACGACCCGGTGTGGTGGAACACCCAGGCCAACTACACCAGCGTGTGGACCGAGAACCCGCTGGGCGCGTGCCGGCAGACCAACGGCATCAATCTGGTGCGCGGCCACCTGGACTGGGCGCGGGAGCATCCCGAGTACAAGTTCGTCATCGCCGAGGTCGACTACCTCAAGCCCTACTGGGACACCCATCCCCAGGACCGCGCCGAGCTGCGCCGGCTGATGGCGCAAGGCCGGGTCGAGGTGATGGGCGGCACCTACAACGAGCCCTCCACCAACCTCACCGATGCCGAGACGACGATCCGGAATCTGGTGGCGGGCTTGGGTTTTCAACGCGACATCATGGGCGCTGACCCGGCGACGGCCTGGCAGCTCGACGTGTTCGGGCACGACCCGCAGTTCCCCGGGATGGTGGCCGACGCCGGGTTGACCTCGAGCGCGTGGGCCCGCGGACCGTTTCATCAGTGGGGGCCGATGGCCGGCGGCGGCGACCCGCGCCGGGTGCAGTTCCCATCCGAGTTCGAGTGGATCTCGCCGTCGGGGCGCGGCGTGTTGACCCACTACATGCCCGCGCACTACGCGGCCGGCTGGTGGATGGACGCCCAGGCAAGCCTGGCCGACGCCGAAGCCGACGTCTACCAGCTGTTCACCGACATGAAGAAGGTCGCCGCCACCCGCAACGTGCTGCTACCGGTGGGCACCGACTTCACCCCGCCGAACCGCTGGGTCACCGAGATCCACCGGGACTGGAACGCCCGCTACACCTGGCCGAGGTTCGTCTGCGCACTGCCGAGCGAGTTCTTCGCCGCGTTCCGCGCCGAACTGGCCGAACGCGGTGCGACGGCCTCGCCGCAGACCCGCGACATGAACCCGATCTACACCGGCTGCCACGTCTCCTACATCGACACCAAACAGGCCAACCGGGCGGGCGAACGGGCGCTGCTGGCCGCCGAGCGCTTCGCGGTGTTCGCCGCCGCGCTGACCGGCGTCGACTACCCGGAGGCGGCACTGGCCAAGGCGTGGGCGCAACTGAGCTACGGCGCCCACCACGACGCCATCACCGGGTCGGAGGCCGACCAGGTGTACCTGGACCTGTTGACCGGCTGGCGCGACGCGTGGCAGCTGGGCGCCGGCGCCCGCGACAGCGCGCTGGCGGTGCTCTCAAGCCTGGTGGACAGCGGCGAGAACACCGTGGTGGTGTGGAACCCGGTGGCACAGCGGCGCACCGACGTGGTCACGGTGCACCTGGAGACCCCGCTGGCGGCCGGCGCGCGGGTAGTGGACCCCGACGGCACCGAACTTCCCGCCCACGTCGAGCACGACGGCGCCACCGTCAGCTGGCCGGCCCGCGACGTGCCGTCGCTGGGCTGGCGGGCCTACCGGCTGCTGCCGGCGGACAACGCGCCGGGCTGGCAGCCGATACCCGGCACCGAGATCGGCAACGAGCACCACCGGCTGACCGCCGACCCGGAACGCGGCGGCGGCATCACGTCGTGGCGGGCGGCCGGGCGCGAGATGATCGTCGAGGGCGGGCTGGGCAATCAGCTCGCGGTCTACGACGAGTACCCCAAGCACCCGCAATCCGGGGAGGGGCCGTGGCACCTGGTGCCCAGCGGCAACCTGTTCACCTCGGCGGTCGCCACCGACGTCACCGTGCGGGCCTACCGCGGGCCGCTGGGCGAGCGGCTGGTGGTGTGCGGGCGGATCCGCAACGTATTGGCCTACACCCAGACGCTGACGCTGTGGCACGGTGTGGACCGGGTGGACTGCTCCACCACCATCGACGAGTTCACCGGTGCCGACCATCTGCTGCGGCTGCGCTGGCCCTGTCCGGTGCCCGGCGCGATGCCGGTGGCCGAGGTGGCCGACGCCGTCATCGGCCGCGGCTTCGGGCTGCTGCACGAGCCCAGCGGACGCTCGGTGGACACCGCGCAGTTCCCGTGGACCCTCGACACCCCCGCCAACCGCTGGTTCGGGCTGTCTTCGACCGTTCGAGTCCGCGTGGGTCCGGGCGACGGCAGCCGGGCGGTGTCGGTGGCCGAAGTCGTCACACCCGACGGCGGGCACGCGGCGGCGGGGGAGCTGATGGTCGCGCTGGTGCGCGCCGGGGTCACCGCCACCTGTTCGGACGCCGGCGCCCCGCGCTACGGCAACCTCGACGTCGACTCCAACCTGCCCGACACCCGCATCGCGCTGGGCGGCCCGGATGACAACGCCTTCACCAAGGCCGTGCTGGATGGCGCCGATCCGGCCTACGCGGACGAACTCGACCGGCAGCTGCGCCAGCACGGCCGGGCCCGGGTATGGGTGCCCGCGGAGAAGCCCCTCACCGAGGTCTGGGTTCCCGGCACCGACCTGAGCGGCCCGCGGGCGCTGCCGGTGCTGGTGCTCGCCGCCCGCGACGCCGCGGGCCTGGCGGGCGAGATCGCCCGGGTGGCCGAGGAGTTGGCCGGCGCGCAGATCGTGGTGGAACAGCGCGCGCCGGCTGAGCTGGCGCCGTTTGAGTCCCGCACCGTCGCGCTGGTCAACCGGGGGGTGCCCAGCTTCGCCGTCGACACCGCCGGCACGCTGCACACCGCGCTGATGCGGTCCTGCACCAGCTGGCCGTCGGCGGCCTGGACCGACGACCCGCGCCGCACCGCACCCGACGGCAGCGCCTTCCAGCTGCAGCACTGGACGCACACCTTCGACTACGCACTGCTGGCCGGCGACGGCGACTGGCGCCAGGCGGGGATCCCGGCACGCAGTGCGGAGTTCGCCGAGCCGCTGCACGCCGTCCCGGTGACCGGTGGCGCCGGCCCGCTGCCGGCGAGTGGCTCGCTGCTGCGCGTCGACCCGGCCGGCGCGGTCGGCCTGGGCGCGCTCAAGGCGGCCGGCAACCCGACGGCGCGCGGCAGTGCGCGGCCCGTCGATCCGGCGACCGTCACGCTGCGGCTGGCCGAGACCCGCGGCGCCGACACCGAAGTCACGCTGCACAGCGACCTGGGCGCGGTGACCGTACTGGGCCGTGCCGACCTGCTGGAGCAGGCCCGCGAACACCCCGACCCGCAGCGAGTGCACGGCTACGAGATCGCCACGCTGACCGCCCGGCTCGATATCGACCGTCTGGGCACCGGTCGTCCGTTGGCGCCCGAGGCCGAGGCCGCCCAGCCGCTGTACGCCCGCTACTGGCTGCACAACCGCGGGCCGGCGCCGCTGGGCGGTCTGCCGGTGACCCCGGCGCTGCATCCGCACCGGCTCGATGCGCAGCCGGGCGCGCAACTGGACCTGGATCTCAGCGTGGCCAGCGACAGCGTCGACGCGGCGGTGGCCGGCGCGGTGACGTGCCGGTGTCCGGCCGGCTGGGGCGCCACGCCGGGTGAGCACCCGGTGCGGCTGGCGGCGGGGGAGCACGCGCGCACCCCGGTGACGGTGACGGTGCCCGCCGACGCCGCGCCGGGGCTGTATCCGATCCGGGCCCGGCTCGACATCGCCGGTGACCTGCCGGCGTCGTGGCGGCAGCCGGTCGAGGATGTGGCGGTGGTGCGTGTCGGCGATCCGGGCGCCGACCGGCTGCTGTATGTCGACGGCCTGTCCGAAGTCGAGGTGATCGCCGGGCGATCCGCGCGGTTGAGCGTCACGGTCGGCACCGACGCGCACGCCGACCTGGCGGTGGAGGCGCACCTGATCAGCCCGTGGGGTACCTGGGAGTGGGTCGGGCCCGCGGCGGTGGGTGCGGTCGTGCCGGCGCGCGGTCGGATCGAGCTGGGTTTCGATGTCACCCCGCCGGTGTGGGTGCGGCCCGGCACCTGGTGGGCGCTGGTCCGGGTCGCCGCGGCGGGCACCCTGGTGTACTCGCCGGCGGTGCGGATGGCGGTGCGGGCGCCCGACAAGGAGTCGACTGATGGCTGACACCCTTGCGCTCGACGTCGGCGGCACCAAGATCGCCGCCGGGCTCATCGGCGCCGACGGCTCGCTGGTCTACACCACCACCCGGCCCACCCGCGGCGATCAGGGCGCCGAGGTGGTCTGGGCGGTGGTCGCCGAGCTGATCGACGACGCGCTGGCGAAAGCCGGCGGGCGGGTGAGCGCGGTCGGGATCGGCTCGGCCGGACCCGTCGACGTCAACGCCGGCACGGTCAGCCCGATCAACATCCCCGGCTGGCGCGGCTTCGGGCTGCGTGACCGGGTGGCCGCCGCGGTGCCCGGGGTGCCGGTCCGGCTGGGCGGGGACGGCGTCTGCATGGCGCTCGGCGAACACCGGCACGGGGCCGGGCGCGGGACGCGGTCGATGCTCGGCATGGTGGTCTCCACCGGGGTGGGCGGCGGCCTGGTGCTCGACGGCGCGCCGTATCACGGCCGCACCGGCAACGCCGGGCATGTCGGGCACGTCGTCGTGGACCCGGACGGCGACGCGTGCCGCTGCGGCGGGCGGGGCTGCGTGGAGACCATCGGCTCCGGCCCGGCGATGGTGCGCTGGGCGCTGGCCAACGGGTGGACCCCGGAAACCGCGACCGCCGACGCCAAGGCGCTGGGTGCGGCCGCTGCGGCCGGCGACCCGGTGGCGCTGCGTGCCTATCGGCGCGGCACCGACGCGCTGGCCGCGATGATCGCCTCGGTGGCCGCGGTCTGCGACCTGGACCTGGTGGTCATCGGCGGCGGCGTCGCGAAATCCGGGGCGTTGTTGTTCGACCCGCTGCGGGAGGCGCTGTCGCAGCACGCCCGGCTGGAGTTTCTGACCGGGCTGCAGGTGGTGCCCGCCGAGCTCGGCGGGGAGGCCGGCCTGGTGGGGGCGGCGGCGCTGGCCGCCCTTCGTTGACGCGACGAAGGAGGCTCCTTCATCAACGAGACAGGTGCTGGCGGCCCCAGTCGCACAGCGCTTCCAGCACCGGGGCCAGCGTCTTCCCGTAGTCGGAGACCGAATAGTGCACGCACGGCGGCACTGTGCCGGCGTCGTGGCGATCGATGATCCCGTCGTCGACCAGCTCACGCAGGTGACGGATCAGCATCCGCTCGGTGATGCCCGGGATGCTGCGCCGCAACTCGGCCGTCCGCATCGGGCCGTCGGCCAGCCGCCACAGGATGGTGCCCTTCCAGCGGCCGTCGATCACCGACAGCGCGGTGTCGATCGGGCAGTCGCTGACGCCCTTCTTCGATACCGCCACCACAGCTCCTCACACTGACAAAAGTGTCAGTACCTTGTTTTTTGTCAGCATAGCGAGGACCGTCGGTGTGATGACAGCG
>CAYNJD010000202.1:0-6475 GCA_964397355.1 uncultured Mycobacterium sp.
ACCGGTTCGACGTAGAGCAAGCCGCCCTGCGCCACCGGCAAGGTGAGCAGGTTGCCCCACCGGATGCGGTTCTGGTTGTCGCGCCCGATCACGCCGAGGTCCTGGCTGACCGCGGTGTCGGTGGTGATCGCGTTGTTGGCCAGCTTGGGCCCATTGACCTGCCCGGGAATGGTCAACACGGTGAGCTTGCCGTAGGTGTCGGGGTCCGAGCTGGCGGAAATATAGGCCGCCAGGTAGTCGCGTTTGAACCGGTTCATCGCACTGGTCAGCTGATAGGACGCCGAACCATCCTCTTTGACAAGGTTTTTCGCGACGATGTAATACGGCGGCTGGTAGCTGCTGGCGGTCGGATTGGGGTCCAGCGGCACGTCCCAGAAGTCCGACGTGGAAAAGAACGTGATCGGGTCGTTGACGTGATACTTGGCCAGCAACATCCGCTGCACCTTGAACAGGTCTTCGGGATAGCGCAGATGCTCAGCGAGCTCAGGGGTGATCTCCGACTTGGGCTTGACCGTGCCGGGGAACACCTTCATCCACGCGGCCAGCACCGGATCCTGCTCGTCCTGGGCGTAGAGGCTCACCGTTCCGTCGTAGGCGTCG
The DNA here is from genome assembly GCA_964397355.1 of uncultured Mycobacterium sp. GTDB lineage: Bacteria > Actinomycetota > Actinomycetes > Mycobacteriales > Mycobacteriaceae > Mycobacterium. The sequence goes on from CAYNJD010000202.1 coordinate 601, forward strand.
ACGGTGGCCTTCACCGAGTTGCGGATATAGGACACCCGCCGATCCGGCATCAGCCGGTTGAACTCCACCTCTTTGGAGTCCGCGGTCGCCGACGACAGCGAGGTCAGCTCCGAATAGGGGTAGTTGTCCAACGTGGTGTAGCCGTCGATGATCCACACCAGTCGCTTGTTGACGATCGCCGGGTACACCGTGGAGTCGGTGGTCAGCCACGGCGCCACCGCCTGCACCCGGCGGGCCGGGTCGCGGTTGAACAGGATCCGGCTGTCGGATCCGATCACCGACGAGAACAAGAAGTTGCGTTCGGCGAACTTCGCGGCGAACACGCTGCGCGCCAGCCAGTTTCCGATGCTGACACCACCGGCACCGGTGTAGGTGTAGTTCTTGGTCTCGGTGTTGGTCTCGTAATCGTATTCGCGGTCGGCGCCGTTGCGCCCGACGATCGCGTAGTCGGCGGCGGTGTCGGCGATCACCGGGCCGTAGTAGATGCGCGGCTGATCGAGCCGGGCCGGCCCATCGGAGACGACGCTGCCGTTGGCGCCGACGACGTTCACCAGGAACTCCGGGTAGCCGCCGTTCTGATTGGGGTCGTTGGCGATCCCGCGCACGGTGTTGGCCGGTGAGGCGATGAAGCCGTTGCCGTGGGTGTAGACGGTGTGCCGGTTGATCCAGTCGCGCTGGTTGTCGATCAGCCGGTCGGGGTTGAGCTCGCGGGCGGCAACCACGTAGTCACGCAGCTGACCGTCGTCGTCGCGATAACGGTCGATGGTGAGCTGGTCGGGGAAGAAGTAGAAGTTCTTGCCCTGCTGGAACTGGGTGAACGCCGGGCTGACGATGGTCGGGTCCAGCAGCCGGATGTTGGAGGTGGTCGCCACGTCGGCACCCACCTGGGCGGCCGTCGCCCGCGCGTCGCCGCTGTAGTTGCGGTAGGTGACCACGTCCTCGGTCAGCCCGTAGGCCTGCCGGGTCGCGGTGATCGAGCGGGAGATGTACTCGCTCTCCTTCTGCGCCGCGTTGGGCTTGACGCTGAACTGTTCCACGATCAGCGGCCAGCCCGCGCCGACGATCACCGACGACAACAGCAGCAGCACCAGTCCGATTGCCGGAATCTGCAAGTCGCGCAGCACAATCGCCGAGAACACCGCCACCGCGCAGATCAGCGCGATCGCCAGCAGGATCATCTTGGCGGGCAGCACCGCGTTGATGTCGGTGTAGCCGGCCCCGGTGAAAGGTTTACCGGTGCGGGTGTGGCTGAGCAGCTCGTAGCGGTCCAGCCAGTAGGCGGCGGCCTTGAGCAGCACCAGGGTGCCGATCAGGCTGACCACCTGGATACGCGCCGGGCGACTCAGTGCGCCGGCGCGGCCGGACAACCGGATTCCGCCGAAGATGTAGTGCGTCGTGAGGTTGGCGACGGTGGCGAGGAAGAACGTCACCAGCAGCAACCCGACCACCAGCCGGTAGAACGGCAGTTCGAAGGCGTAGAAACCGAGATCCTTGCCGAACTGCGGATCGGTGATCCCGAAGTCGCCGCCGCGCAGGAACAACTGGATGCGCACCCAATAGCTCTGCGCGACGATGCCGGCCAGCAGCCCGATGCCCGCCGGTATCCCGAATCCGACCAGCCGCAGCCGCGACAACACCGCGGTGCGATAGCGCGCCACCGGGTCGTTGGCCCCGTTGCTGGGCACGAACACCGGCCGGACCCGGAAGGCCATCGCCATTCCCGCGAACACGATCCCGCCGACGACCAGGCCCACCACCACGAACGCGACCAAACGGGTCAGCAGGGTCGTGACGAACACCGAGCGGTAGCCCAGCTCCCCGAACCACAACCAGTCGACGTAGCCGTCGATCAGCCGCGGCCCCACCAGCAGCAGCACGATCACGACAAGGCCGCTCGCGATCATGATCCGGCTGCGCGGGGTCAATTTCGGCATCCTCGCGGTGGGCCGCATACCCACGTGCCACGCTCCCTAGCTAGGTTGTCCTGACCGCCCCACTGTAGCCAACCCGGGCCTCAGCAAGACGGTGGCTGACCTCCGTCGGTGAGGGTGTGCAACGCGTCCACCGCCTGGGCGAGGCTGTCGACCTTGACCAGTTGCAATCCGGTGTTGTCCGATTGGGCCTCGTAACAGTTCTCCGTCGGGACCAGGAACACCGTGGCGCCGGCCTCCTTTGCGGCGATCATCTTGTGGGTGATCCCGCCGATGGCGTCGACCTGGCCGTTGGACTTGATGACCCCGGTGCCCGCGATGAAGTTCGGCCCGGCCAGCCCGCCGGTGGTCAGCTTGTCGACGACGGCCAGCGAGAACATCAGCCCCGCCGACGGTCCGCCGATGTTGGCCAGATTGAAGTCGACGGTGAACGGTGCCCACGGCGCGTCGAGCACCGACACGCCCAGGAATCCGTTGTCGCGGTCCTTGTTCTCTCCCAGCGTAATCCGAGCTGTGCCGGGTGCCGCGTTCTTGCGCCGGTAGTCGAGGGTGATGGTTTCGCCCGGCTTGGTGCCGGCCAGCCGCGCGGTGAACTGTTCCACGGTGTAGACGGGTTCGCCGTTGACGGCATCCACGGCGTCACCGCGCTGCAGCGCGCCGGCCGACGGCCCCGGGTCGTGGACCTCGGCGAGGGTGACCGCGCTCGGGTAGCGCAGGTAGCCCAGCGCGGCGTACTCGGCGCTCTGCTCGGACGCCCGGAAGTCGGCGTCATTGTCCTCGTCGACTTCCTCGCGGGACTTGCCGGGCGGATAGACCAGGTCACGCGGCATGAGCTGTTCGCGCCCGGACAGCCACAGCGCCAGCGCCTCACCCAGGGTCAGGCCGTCGCGCTGAGACACCGTGGTCATGTTGAGGTGGCCCGTCGTCGGGTGTGTCGTGGTGCCCTGGATGTCGACCACCTGCTTGCCGTCGACCATGCCCAGGGTGTCGAAGGTGGGGCCCGGCCCCAGCGACACGAAGGGCACCGTCACCACTGCCAGCAGTACGCAGAACACGGCCACCGGCAACAGCGCCGCCAACAGCGTCAGAATCCGCCTGTTCACCCCGGGTATGGTAAACGGCCCCGGCCCGGTACCCGGCGGGCCGGACCGGGTGTGGCCGTGTGTCGCACACCGGCAGATGCCGATCGGTACCGTTGTGTCTATGGCTGATCTGCCCTTCGGTTTCTCTTCCGGGGACGACCCCGACCGCGAGCGGCCCGGTGGGCGCGATCCCGGTTCGGGGTCCGGGCCGAGCGATTGGGGCATGGGCGCCGGTTTCAACATCGCCGATCTGGGCCAGATCTTCACCCAGCTCGGGCAGATGTTCAGCGGCGCCGGGACCGTCGCCGCCGGCGGCCGACCGGCAGGGCCGGTGAACTACGACCTGGCCCGCCAGGTCGCGGCCCGGTCGATCGGCTCGGTCGCGCCGGTCACGGCATCGACCACCACCGCCGTCGGCGATGCGGTGCACTTGGCCGAGACCTGGCTCAACGGGGCGACGTCGTTGCCGGCGGGCACCACCGGCTCGGTCGCCTGGACGCCAGTGGACTGGGTGGAACAGACCATGGCCACCTGGCAGCGGCTGTGCGACCCGATGGCCGAGCAGGTTTCGTCGGTGTGGGCCTCGGCGCTGCCGGAGGAGGCCAAGAGCATGGCCGGGCCGCTGCTGTCGGTGATGTCGCAGATGGGCGGGCTGGCGTTCGGATCACAGCTGGGCCAGGCGCTGGGCCGGTTGTCCGGCGAGGTGTTGACCTCAACCGACATCGGATTACCGTTGGGCCCCAAGGGGATCGCCGCCCTGCTGCCCGGAGCGATCGAGGAACTGGCCGGCGGCCTGGAGCAGCCGCGCAGCGAGATCGTCACCTTCCTGGCCGCCCGGGAGGCCGCCCATCACCGGCTGTTCAGCCATGTGCCGTGGCTGGCCAACCAGTTGCTCAGTGCGGTGGAGGCCTACGCCCGCGGCATGCAGATCGACATCCGGGGCATCGAAGAGCTCGCGCAAGGCTTCGACCCGGCATCCATGGCCGACCCCTCGGCCATGACCGAGCTGCTCAACCAGGGCGTGTTCGAGCCCAAGTCCACCCCCGAACAGCTGGCCGCCCTGGAGCGGCTGGAGACCCTGCTGGCCCTGATCGAAGGCTGGGTGCGCACCGTGGTCACCGCGGCCCTGGGTGACCGGATCCCGGGTACCGCCGCGCTGTCGGAGACGCTGCGCCGCCGCCGCGCCACCGGCGGCCCGGCCGAACAGACCTTCGCCACCCTGGTCGGCCTCGAGCTGCGCCCGCGCAAGCTGGCCGAGGCCGCGGTGCTGTGGGAGCGGCTCACCACCGCCGTCGGAATCGACGCCCGCGACAGGGTGTGGCAGCACCCCGACCTGTTGCCCGAGGCCGGCGACCTCGACGACCCGGCGGCGTTCATCGACCGCGTCCTCGGCGGCGACGCCAGCGGGATCGATTCCGCGATCGACCAGGCGATCGCCGAGTTCCAGCGGGATGCCGGCGACAGCAGCGACGACGGCGACGACTGAGGCGCGCGTTCGGCTGCGGAGCGACCACGCGGGAATTCAGCCGCGTGCGCTCGAAGCGGAGTCGGGTGGTGAACTGGCGCGCCACCAGCCGAGTGGGTTGAGGTGACGATAGGGGTCGCCGGCCCGGACGTCGAGCAAGTCGGCGAGGATCTGCACCAGCGAGTACTTGGTTCGCTGCCGCACGGTCGCAACCCATTCGACGGTCGAGACGCGGGCTGCCGCCCCGGCGGCTCAGGCTTCGGTACACGTCGTCGCCACCGATTCGGGAGGTGGTGACCAACGACGTGACGGACTTCTATCGGTCGGTCACCCTTCGCCCCGACGCGGTGCCCGAATTCGCCGGCGGTGTCTACGATTTGGGCCGAAGCCGACCCGAGCATCTCCGCATGGTCAGCTGGGCCCGGCTGGAGGGCGTGACCCTCGAGGAACCCCACGCCGACGGCCGGTCGATCTTCGAGCACGCGATCGCGGCGATCGAAACCGCCCAGGTCGACGGGTACGTCGACCGGTCCTGGGAACCCACCGATCTGCTGGCCCTGCTTTTCGGCATCGGCCTGGCTTGGGCGAACGCACCCGACCCCGATCCGAGCCGCACCGGCCCCGTCGTCATCGCGCGCCAGCGCGCCGCCGCCGTGGAGGCCGCCCGGCGCATCGTGTCCGACCGTTGTGGATAACGGGAGGCGGCTGCGCCGCCGGGCGTGACAGTGTCGGGGGCGTGAGCAGGGTTGATTCCGAGGCGACGGCCTACATCCTCGACCCGGCGCGCCCGGTGCTGCTGCGCCCGGACGGGGCGGTGCAGGTCGGTTGGGATCCGCAGCGCGCAGTACTGGTGCGGCCGCCGCGCGGCCTGACTTCGACCGGGCTGGCCGCCATCCTGCGCTGCATGCAGACCCCGACCACCACCGCCGCGTTGCGGCACGAAGCCGCCCGGCACGGCCCGGTGAACACCGCCGAGCTGGACAGCATGCTGGCCGCGCTGGTCGATGCGCGCGTCGCGGTGCGCGACACCGGCCCGCGCCGGCAGCACCGCGCAGTGTCGCTGCGGGTCCACGGCCGCGGGCCGCTCTCGGACCTGCTGGTCGACTCGCTGCGCTGCTCGGGCGCGGTGGTCCGCCGCAGCAGCCACCCGCACGCCGAGGTCAGCAGCGCCCGCACCGACCTGGTGGTGTTGTCGGACTATCTGGTCGCCGACCCGCGGTTGGTGCGCGAACTGCACGCCGAGAAGCTGCCGCACCTACCGGTGCGGGTACGCGACGGCACCGGAGTTGTCGGCCCGCTCGTGCTTCCCGGGATGACCAGCTGCCTGGGGTGCGCCGACTTACACCGGCGGGACCGGGACGCCTCCTGGCCGGCGGTGGCCGCCCAGCTGCGCAACA
>CAYNJD010000203.1:0-6441 GCA_964397355.1 uncultured Mycobacterium sp.
GCCAGCGTCGGATAGTTCAGCGCCTCCACCACCCCCTGGCGGTCGAGTTCGGCGACCCGGTCGGCGGGGTTGCGGGTGGCCGCAGGCGCCTCGATGGCGGGTCCCTGCATCTCGCGCAGGGTCAGTCCCTCGGTGTTCTCGCCGGCGAAAAATTTCTCGTGGGCACCCGGCGCGGCGACCCGCTCGAACGTCGGGTTGGGGATGAAGTCGCTGACGCGGTTGTTGATGATGATCCGGGTCTGGCGGCCGATCTGCGCGAATTGGACTGCGCGGGAGTACTTCTCCGGCAGGTACTTGGTCAGTGCCTCGGGGGTTTCGTACATGTGCTGGTCGGCATCGAAGATCGGTGCGTCGCGGAATTGGGTCATGACGGGTTCCTTTCCCACCGCGAGCAGTCGCGAAAGCCCCCTAAAATCAGCGTGTTTTGGGGGCTTTCATGTCTGCTCGCGGTAATTACGTCGTCAGGATGGTGGCCGCGGCGGTGCCCGGCGCCCCGTAGAGCTGGGCGAACCCCACCTTGGGCTCGCCCGGCACCTGGCGGTCACCGGCCTCGCCACGCAGTTGGCGCACCAGCTCGTGGAGCTGGCGCAGCCCGGAGGCGCCGATCGGCTCGCCGTTGGCGATCAGCCCGCCGTCGGTGTTGACCGGCAGCGAGCCGCCGATCTCGGTGGCACCGTCGGCGAGTAGCTTCTCCTGGTCGCCGTCGGCGCAGAAACCGCATTCGGCCATGTGGATGACCTCGGCGCCGGCGTCGGTGTCCTGCAACTGGATGACGTCGACGTCCTGGGGCGACACCCCGGCCTTCTCGAACGCGGCGCGAGCGGCGTACACCGTGGGCGCCACATCCTCGGTGACCGGGGCGAAGGTGGTGTTGACCTCGTAGGCGCCGTAGCGGCGGGTGCGCACCTCCACCGCGCGTAGGTAGACCGGCTTGTCGGTGTAGCGGTGAGCGATGTCCGCGCGGCACATCACCACCGCCGCCGCACCCTCATCCGGTGCGCAGAACATGTACTGCGTCAGTGGGTAGTTCAGCATCGTCGAGCCGAGAATCTCCTCCTCAGAGATCGGCTTGCGGCGGAACGCATTCGGGTTCAGCGCCCCGTTGCGGAAGTTCTTGGCGGCGACCTTGGCCAATGTCTGTTGGGAGATACCGTGATCATGCAGATACCGGTTGGCCTTCATGCCGAAGAACTGGGTGGTCAGGTACTGGCCGTTCTCGGCGTACCAGCGTGGCATCCCGACCAGCGCTGGGTCCTCGGTGAACGCCCCGCGGGGATGCTTGTCCAGGCCGACGGCGATACCGATGTCGTAGTCGCCCAGCCGGATACCGTCCGCGCAGACCTTGGCGGCGCTGGCCGCCGTGGCGCAGGCGTTGAACACGTTGGTGAACGGGATACCCGACAGCCCGACCATGCCGACGATCGCATCCGGGTTGGCCACCGTCCAGCTGCCGCCGGTCGCGGCGCCGATGTCCGACCATGCCACGCCCGCGTCGGCGACCGCGGCGAAGATGGCATCCACCCCCATCTGCATCGCGGACTTGCCTTCGAAGCGGCCGAACGGGTGCAGGCCGACCCCGATGATGGCGACGTCGTTCATGCGCCCTGCTCCATCGGCCGGAAGGCGAACGTGATGATCTCGGTGCCGTCGGCGTCGGTGGCGAACGGCACCATGGTCAGCTCCACCGGCATGTCGAACTCCAGCTTCTCGGGGTCGTTCTCGGTGAGCCGGCCTTCCACCCGCACGGCATCCCCGAGCTGCACCAGGCCGACTCCGAACGGGACGAAGTCCTTCCCCGTCGGGCCTAGATACGGTGGGCCGGGCGGGAAGCCCTGGGTGGTCCAGGCCACCAGGGTTCCGTTGCGGGGGAGCAGCTGCTGTGTCATCTGGTCACCGCTGCAGCTCGGGCAGCGCGGCTGCGCCGGAAATACCGTGGCCTGGCAGTCCGCGCAGCGGCTGCCGATCAGCTGCGGGCTCGCGTCCGGCCAGGTCGAGATATCGGGAGCTAGCGCCTTCTGCATGGATCCTCCGCGCAACGGGTTTATTAACTGTAACGCTTACAGTAATGTACGCTAGCGCGAGTTGAACAGTGGGGTTTGAGGCGATGACGGCGAACAACGAATCGGCGAAACGGCGTCGCATCCTCGTCATGGGCGCCAGCGGCAATGTCGGCGCCTGCGTCACCCGGCACCTGGTCGCCCGTGGCGACGATGTGCGGGTGCTGCTGCGTCGTTCGAGTTCCACCAAGGGCATCGACGGGCTCGACGTGCAGCGACATTACGGTGACATCTTCGACACCGAGGCCGTCGCCGCCGCCATGGCAGACCGCGAGGTGGTGTATTACTGCGTTGTCGACACCCGCGCGGAACTCCGTGACCCGGCACCGCTGTTTCGCACCAACGTCGAGGGGCTGCGCAACGTGCTGGAGGTGGCTGCCAATGCCGACCTCGACAAGTTCGTCTTCCTGAGCACCATCGGCACCATCGCGGTGGGGCGCAACGGCGAAACGGTCGACGAGGAGACACCGTTCAACTGGGCCGACCAAGGCGGCGCCTACATCGCCTCCCGCCGCGAGGCCGAGCGGCTGGTGCTGTCCTACGCCGCCGACCGTGGTCTGCCGGCCGTCGTCACGAACGTGTCCAACCCCTACGGCCCGCCCGACTGGCAGCCGCGCCAGGGCATGCTCGTCCAGCTCGCGGCGCTGGGCAAGATGCCGGCCTACGCGCGGGGGGTGGGATCGGAGGTGGTCGGCATCGACGATGCCGCCAGAGGCCTGATCCTGGCCGCGGAACGGGGGCGGATCGGCCAGCGCTACATCATCTCCGAGCGGTATATGAGTCAGCGCGAGATGCTCACCATCGCGGCTCACGAGGTCGGGGCAACGCCGCCCCGCTTCGGCATACCGATGGCGGTGTTGCATATCGCTGGGCAAGTCGTCGGGGCACTGGGCGCGCTGTTGCGCCGCGACTTCGCGTTCACCGCAACGGGTGCCCGGCTGATGGCGTTGACGTCGCCCGCCGATCACAGCAAGGCCACCCGCGAACTGGGCTGGCACCCCGAGCCGACCGAGCGTGCGATTCGCAGTGCCGCACGGTTCTACGTGGAGCGGAGCAAGACATGATCCCGTTCGTGGTCCGGCGTGACGACGGCTTCGTGCCCAACGCCATCGCGCACGGCGGGTGGGGGCCGACGCTGGGCGGACAGGTGGTCGGCGGGCTGCTGGCCCGCGCTGTGGAGCAACACGTCTCCGACGACGACCTGCAGCCGGCGCGGCTGACCGTCGAGATCCTGCGCCGGGTGGCATGCGAACCACTGCGGGTCACTGCGTCGGTGGTCCGCGCCGGGTCGCGGATGCGCGCGGTAGACGCCGCGATGACGCAGGACGGCGAGCTGGTCGCCCGCGCATCGGCACTGTATCTGCGGCGCGGCACCCAGCCCGGCGGCGAGTTCTACACCACCGAGGTCACGATGCCCTCGGTGCCGGAGGAGCCGGCGCGCTTCGACGAATCCGTGCCGATGTTCATCCAGACGTACGGCAACAACGACGGCGGCCGCTTCCCGTGGCAGCATTCGGGACCGCGGTACGCCTGGATACGCGAGATCCGAGATCTCGTCGACGGCGAAGAACTGACCCCGTTCGTGCGGGCGGCGATGGCCGTTGACGTCACCGCGTCGCTGACGAACTTCAGCACCACGGGGTTGGCGTTCATCAACGCCGACTACACCCTGACCCTGAGCAGGTTGCCGGTCGGCCCCTACATCGGGCTGGCGGCGTTGACCCACTACAGCGATGCGGGCGTGGCGACCGGAAGCGCCGCCCTGTTGGACAGCTGCGGCCCGATCGGCAACGGTGTATCGACCGCCGTCGCGAACTTCAACTTCGATCCGCGCCGGGAGAGCCCCGCGGCAGGCTAGGCGATCGCGCCGGACTCCTTCAGCTTTTCGATGCGGTCCCAGTCGATCCCGAGTTCCATCAGCACCGTCTCGGTGTGCTCGGATGCCTGCGGGGCGCGAGTGGTCTCCAGCGGCTCGTGGTTGAACTGCACCGGGCCACGGACGACTTTGAACGCCGGCCCGCCATCGCCCGCGTCGACCTCGACGATCATGTCGTTGGCGATCGCCTGCTCGTCGGAGCCCAGGTCCACCAGGCTCTGGAATGGCGCCCACTGGCCCTTCATGGTCTTGAGGTGCTGACGCCAGTATTCGAAAGGCTTCGCGCCGATCGCGGCGACGATCAACTCACTGGCCGCATCGGCGTTCTCCATCAGCGGCAGCACGTCGGAGAAACGGGGGTCGTCGGCGGCTTCGGGAATGCCGAGGTGCTCGAAGGTGTCCCGAATGTATCCGGTCGGGCTGACGATGCACAGGTTGATGGTGCCGCCGTCGGAGGTGGTGTAGTTGCCCAGGAACGGATTCGCCGGGGAGCCACCGGATTGCGGCATCAGCGAACGCATGGCTTCGCCGGTCTCCATCCCCTGGGTCACGCTGGCGCCGGCCGCCCACCACGCGGTGGACAGCAGCGAGACGTCGACCTCGAGAGCTTCCCCGGTGCGTTCCCGATGCAGCAGCGCGGCGGCGATACCGCCGGCGATGTTCATGCCGCCGACCGAGTCGCCGAACGCGGGAATCCCCTGGGACAGCGGCGCCCCCAGTTCTTCTGGGCTCAGCGCGTGGCCCACTCCGCTGCGGGTCCAGAACGCGGTGCCGTCGAAGCCGCCGATGTCACGCTCCGGGCCCTTGTCGCCGTACGCGCTGCCGCGCGCGTAGATGATGTTCGGGTTCGCGGCACGAATGTGCTCGACGTCGAACCGGTTCTTCTGCCTTGCCCGCGGAAGGTAGTTGGTAAGGAAGACGTCTGCGGTCGCGGCCAGTTCATAGAGCACCTGCTGCCCGTCGGGGGTCGAGACATCGATGCCGACGCTGCGCTTGCCGCGGTTGGGATGCTCGATCAGCGGATGCCGGTCGGGGTCGAGTTCGAAACCGCCCATCCGGATGAATCCGCGCTGAGTGTCGCCGCGCACCGGGTGCTCGACCTTGATGACGTCGGCGCCCCAGTCGGCCAGGATCGCCCCGGCCGCCGGGACGAACGTGAACTGCGCGACCTCCAGTACCCGGAAGCCGTCCATGACCTTGATCAACCCGGCACGCTCCTGACATCCGACCAATTGGAGTATTCTACTGTAATGGTTACGGTTGGGCATCCGAAAGACGCCGGCGTGGTCCGGGCCACGAGTGTCGAGATCGGCAAACGCGCCGCGACAGCCGCCGAGTCGCGGATGCTCATTGACGGTGAGCTGGTCGGGGCGGCCTCAGGCGCGGAGTTCGACAACATCAGCCCCGCCACCGGGCGGGTGCTGGGCACCACCGCGGCCGCCGATGCCGCCGACATGGACAGGGCCGTCGGCGCGGCCCGCCGAGCGTTCGACGACACCGACTGGTCGATCAACAGGGAACTGCGCAAGCGATGCCTCCAGCAGTTGCAGTCCGCACTGGAGTCGGAACAGGAGGAGTTGCGCACCGAGCTGATCGCCGAAGTGGGCTGTCCGGTGATGACGACCCAACTGGCACAGCTGGATTGGCCGCTGGCCGACGCATTGCGCTATCCCGCCCGGCTGATCGATGAGTTCGAGTGGGAGCGGCCGCTGCAGGGTGGCGGGCTGTTCGGCGAGCGCAATATGCGCACCGTGGTCAAGGAGCCGGTCGGAGTGGTGGCGGCCATCACCCCGTCCAACTTCCCGATCGAGGTGATCCTCAACAAGCTGGGGCCGGCACTGGCGGCCGGCAACACCGTCGTGCTCAAGCCCGACCCGAACACGCCGTGGAACGCCACCCGGCTGGGGCGGCTGGTCGCCGAGCACACCGACATTCCCGCAGGCGTGCTCAACGTGGTGCCCACCGGATCCAACGAGGTGGCCGGTTTGCTCGGAACCGATCCCCGCGTCGACATGATCTCGTTCACCGGATCCACCGCCGTAGGCAAGCTGCTGGCACGCCAGAGCGCCGACACCATGAAGCGCACTTTCCTTGAACTGGGCGGGAAGTCGGCGCTGATCGTGCTCGACGACGCCGACCCGGCCAAGGTGATCCCGGGTGCGGTCGGAGTGTGCGTGCACGCCGGACAGGCCTGCGCGGCAACCACCCGGATGCTGGTGCACACCTCGCTCTACGACGAGGTGGTCGCCGCGGTCACCGCGGCGTTCGCGGCGGTGACGGTCGGTGACCCGGCGCTGCCGCAGACCCTGGTGGGACCGCTGATCAGCGCCGCGCAGCAGCAGCGGGTGCTCGATGCGATTGCACAAGCCCGCCGCGATGGCGCCGAGATCACCACCGGTGGTGGGGACGTCACGGATCTGCCGGGTGAACTGGGGGGTGGGTACTACGTGCGGCCGACGGTGATCGTCGGCGTCGACAACAGCGCGGCCATCGCCCAACAGGAGGTGT
>CAYNJD010000204.1:0-6409 GCA_964397355.1 uncultured Mycobacterium sp.
TGTCAGTACCTTGTTTTTTGTCAGCATAGCGAGGACCGTCGGTGTGATGACAGCGATTGTTGAGATTCTCGCGGTATTGGTGCTCGGGACCCTGGTGGGCTCGGAGTTCGCGGTGACCGCCTTCCTTCACCCCGTCCTCGGGCGGCTGCCCGACGACGCCTTCCGTGCCGCCCGCAGTGACGACAGCCGGCTGCTGGGCCGGGTGATGCCGTTCTGGTATCTGGTCTCCTTGGCGCTGGTGGTGGCGTCCGCCGGCGTTGCCGGCCCGCAGCGCTGGCTCATCGGTACCGGCGCGGCCCTGATGGTGGCCGTCGTACTGATCACGGTGACGATGATGGTGCCGATCAACAACCGGATCGCGGCGTGGCGCGGCACCGACGAGGTGTCCCGCCCGCTGTCGGCGCGCTGGGATCGGCTGCACTGGCTGCGGGTGGCGATCTTGGCGGTGAGCTTCGTGCTGCTGGTGACCGGCGTGCTGGGCGCCTAGGCCGGCGACCGCCGTTTTGGCTGATCGGCACTCGTCACGCTATGGTGTGTGCCGATCCACCGAAGACCGTCGGTCACCGAGCAATTCGGTCGAAGGTCCGGGAACATCCCGGCGGCCCACGCAGGAGGACGAGGCACCGGCCCAGCCGGCACGTATTCGGTATTCGTGACGCCCCGACCGCTTCCTGCGTCGGGGCGTTCGTCGTTTTCACGTGGGTCACCTGGACTACCACAGCGACCCCGAGGAGGTATGCATGGCGCGGGCTGACAAGACCGCGGCCGTCGCGGACATCGTCGAGCAGTTCAAGGACTCGACCGCCACCGTGATCACCGAGTATCGCGGTCTGACGGTCGCGAACCTGGCGGAGCTGCGGCGCTCCCTCGCCGGCGCGGCTACCTACTCGGTGGCGAAGAACACGCTGGTCAAGCGGGCTGCTTCCGAGGCCGGGATCGAAGGCCTCGACGAGCTGTTCACCGGACCGACGGCGATCGCGTTCGTGCGCGGCGAGCCGGTCGACGCCGCCAAGGCCATCAAGAAGTTCGCCAAGGACCACAAGGCGCTGGTCATCAAGGGCGGCTACATGGACGGCCACCCGCTGACCGTCGCCGAGGTGGAGCGCATCGCCGATCTGGAGTCGCGCGAGGTGCTGCTGGCCAAACTGGCGGGTGCCATGAAGGGCAACATGGCCAAGGCGGCCGGCCTGTTCGCCGCTCCGGCCTCGCAGATGGCCCGGCTGGCCGCGGCGCTGCAGGAGAAGAAGCCTGCGGAGGCAGCACCGGCCGCCGAGGCTCCCGCTGCCGAGGCTCCCGCCGAGTCCGAAGCCCCGGCCGAAGCCGAGGCTCCCGCCGAAGCCGCCGAGACAGCGGCTGAAGCCACCGAATAACCAATCCCAACCCCAACTTCCTAACCGGAACCAGAAAGGACCGAAATCATGGCCAAAATGTCCACCGAAGAACTGCTCGACGTCTTCAAAGAGATGACCCTGCTGGAGCTGTCGGAGTTCGTGAAGCAGTTCGAGGAGACCTTCGAGGTCACCGCTGCCGCTCCGGTCGCGGTCGCCGCTGCCGGGGGCGGTGCTGCCCCCGCCGCCGCCGAGGCCGGCGAGGAGCAGTCCGAGTTCGACGTCATCCTGGAGTCGGCCGGCGACAAGAAGATCGGCGTGATCAAGGTGGTCCGCGAGGTCGTGTCCGGCCTGGGCCTCAAGGAGGCCAAGGACCTGGTCGACGGCGCTCCCAAGCCGCTGCTGGAGAAGGTCGCCAAGGAGGCTGCCGAGGAGGCCAAGGCCAAGCTCGAGGCTGCCGGCGCCACCGTCACCGTCAAGTAAGTTCGTTACAGCGCAAGCCCCCGGAACCCGCGAGGTTCCGGGGGCTTGCGCTATGCGGTGCCGATCACCGCGGCCAGCGAACGCGCCACCCGCTCCGGGCTGTCGCCCAGCGAGACCAGCAGGCCGGTCGCCATCGGGCTCAGCACCACTCCCGCCGCGTCGGCCGAGTCGTTCACGTCGCCGAAGTACCCGGCCAGCTCCAACATCACGAAGCCGTGCATCACCGTCCAGAACTGCGCCGCGATCGCCACCACCTGCGCGTCTGGGGCATCCGAGGCAGCCGGGTCCACCGTGATCCGGCCGGCCTGGATCGATCGGTGAACGCCGCGCACCAGGTGCGCGAAGCTGGGGAAACCGACGTCGATCTCGGCCAGCCCCAGCGTGAGCATGTTCTGGGCCGGTGCGTTGATGCCGTGCGCACTGGTGCTGCCGAACATCAGCCGGTACAGGTGCGGCCGGTCGATGGCGAAGCCGCGGTAGGCGACCCCGGTTGCCAGCAGGTCGGCCACCGGGTCGTCGGTGGCCGGGATCGTCAGCGCCGCGTCGAACTGCCGCAGGCCCTCCTCGGCGACCGCCGCGATCAGTTGCGGCATCCCGCCGAAGTGGGTGTAGACCGCCATCGTCGACGTCCCGGCCGTCCCGGCCACCCGGCGGGTCTGCAGCGCGTCGGGGCCGTGTTCGTCGAGCAGGTCGACGGCCGCGCGCAGCAGGTCATCGCGCACGCTGCGCGCGGGCTGCGAAGTCACGGTTGCCATCGTTTCATAGTGGGCGTACGGTATCCATAACGTTGAAATAACGATGTTATAGGAGTCCGCATGGCCACCGACACCACCGGCCGGGCAGCACTGGCTGCCAACCCGTATCTGGAAGGCGTCATGGGGCCGGTGCACACCGAGCTGACGTCCACCGATCTGCGGGTCACCGGACAGATCCCGGATTACCTCGACGGCCGGTACCTGCGCAACGGGCCCAACCCCGTCGCCGAGGTCGATCCGGCCAGCTACCACTGGTTCACCGGCGACCCGATGGTGCACGGCGTGGCGCTGGGCGAGGGCCGGGCCCGCTGGTACCGCAACCGCTGGGTGCGCACCCCGGCGGTCTGCGCCGCGCTGGGCGAGCCGTTGCCGGCGCGGATCGACGTCCGGGCCGGGATGCAGTCCGTCGGCCCGAACACCAACGTGCTGGGCCACGCCGGCAAGACGCTGGCGCTGGTGGAAGGCGGCGTGGCCAATTACGAGCTCACCGAGGACCTCGACACGGTGGGCACCTGCGACTTCGACGGCACCCTGGCCGGCGGCTACACCGCGCACCCGCACCGCGACCCGGCTACCGGCGAGCTGCACGCGGTGTCGTACTCGTTCGCGCGGGGCAACACCGTGCAGTACTCGGTGATCGACACCTCCGGGCGGGCGCGGCGCACCGTCGACATCGAGGTGACCGGGTCGCCGATGATGCACGACTTCTCGCTGACCGAGAAGTACGTGGTGGTCTACGACCTGCCGGTCACCTTCGACTCGGCCCAGGTGCTGCCGGTGAGCATGCCCCGCTGGCTCAAGGCGCCCGCCCGGCTGGTGCTGAGCAGCCTGGTCGGCAAGGTCCGGGTGCCCAGCCCCATCACCGCCATGGTCAACCGCGACAGCAGGCCGCCGGGCGGATTGCCCTACGCGTGGAACCCCGGCTACCCGGCACGCATCGGGGTGATGCCGCGCGAAGGGGAGCCGACCGTGCGGTGGTTCGACGTCGAGCCCTGCTACGTCTTCCACCCGCTCAACGCCTACTCCGACGTCTCGCCGTCGGGTCAGGAGCTGCTGGTGCTCGACGTGGTGCGCTACGCGAAGGTCTTCGACGTCGACCGGCGCGGCCCGGGCGACGCCCCGCCCACCCTGGACCGCTGGACCATCAACCTGGCCACCGGCGCGGTGGGCACCGAGTCCCGAGACGACCGGCCGCAGGAGTTCCCGCGGATCAACGAGACGCTGCTGGGGGGCAAGCACCGGTTCGGCTACACCGTGGGCATCGAGGGCGGCTTCGTCGGCGACACCCAGGCGGAGATGTCGACGACGCTGTACAAGCACGACTACGAGACGGGCTCGAGCATGACGGCCCCGCTCGACCCGCAATTGGTGCTCGGCGAGATGTCGTTCGTGCCCCGGCCGGGTGGTCGTGACGAGGACGACGGCATCCTGATGGGAATGGCTCATCACCGGGGTGACGACGAGGGACAACTGCTGATCCTGGACGCCGCAAGCTGTGAGCCGATGGCCACCGTGCACCTGCCGCAACGGGTGCCGATGGGCTTTCACGGCAACTGGACGCCGGCCGACTGAGGCGGACTGCCGATACCCGACACACAGGTGCGCTACAGTGGCCCAAGCCACAGGGCAAACGTGGCACGACCAGATGTTGCGGAAGGACCCCACCAATGGGTGTTGCCATCGAGGTAAAGGACCTGACAAAGTCCTTCGGATCGGCTCGTATTTGGGAAGACGTCAGCTTGACGATTCCTGAGGGTGAGGTCAGCGTCATGCTGGGCCCGTCGGGTACCGGCAAGTCGGTGTTCCTCAAGTCGCTGATCGGCCTGCTGCGCCCGGAGCGCGGTTCGATCGTCATCGATGGCACCGACATCCTGCAGTGTTCGGCCAAGGAGCTCTACGAGATCCGCACGCTGTTCGGGGTGCTGTTCCAGGACGGCGCGCTGTTCGGGTCGATGAACATCTACGACAACACCGCCTTCCCGCTGCGCGAGCACACCAAGAAGTCCGAGAAGGAAATCCGTGACATCGTCATGGAGAAGCTCGAGATGGTCGGTATGCCCAACGACGGCTACAAGTTCCCGGGTGAGATCTCCGGCGGTATGCGCAAGCGTGCCGGCCTGGCCCGCGCCCTGGTGCTGGACCCGAAGATCATCCTCGTCGACGAGCCGGACTCCGGTCTGGACCCGGTCCGCACCGCGTACCTGAGCCAGCTGCTGATCGACATCAACGCCCAGATCGACGCCACCATCCTGATCGTCACGCACAACATCAACGTGGTGCGCACCGTGCCGGACAACATCGGGATGCTCTACCGCAAGAAGCTGGTGATGTTCGGTCCGCGTGAGGTGCTGCTGACCAGCGAGGAGCCGGCGGTCAAGCAGTTCCTCAACGGCCGGCGTATCGGCCCGATCGGCATGTCCGAGGAGAAGGACCAGGCCACCGCCGCAGCCGAGCAGGCCGCCATGGACGCCGGGCACGGTGACGGCGGTGTCGACGAGGTGGAAGGCGTGCCGCCGCAGATCGTCGCCAGCCCGGGTATGCCGGAGCGCAAGGCCGTCGGCCGCCGCCAGGCCCGGGTGCGGGAAATCCTGCACACCCTGCCGGCCAACGCCCAGGCCGCCATCCGCGACGAACTCGAGGGCACCCACAAGTACCGGGTGCACGAGTACCCCGCCGACGACGAGGCCCCCACCGCGTCGATCCCGACCCCGCCGGGCTGAGTCCGCGCCGCCCCGCGCCGTGTCAGCTCTTGACGGACGGACCTAAACGGTCCAATCTGGTCAGCAGCGTTTTGTGCGGGGGCTCCGGCGGAGGCCAGCCAGCACCGATAGGGTCCCGGAACGCGGCGGTTGAGGATTGCGTGAGCGTGCGCTATTGTTGGACGTTGCGCTGGCTTCCTCCTGCCCACCCTTACCCGCACCCGACACCGCAGTACCAGCCTGAGTCGCGTTCGCCGGCTCGTTTCAGGCCTGTGACCTCGTGGTTTGGCTGTGCGTGAGACCGGACAGAGCGTCCGCCAGCCGAACCAACGGTCGATATTCGCAGCGAACGGGGTCTGGTGAGAGCCGGGACCCGCTGGCCGCATTAGGTGCTGGAAGGATGCATCTTGGCAGTCTCCCGCCAGAGCAAGAAGAACGCTTCAGGTACTACCACCAAAAATTCGCCGAATAGTTCCGTGCCCGGAGCTCCCAACCGGATCTCTTTCGCCAAGCTGCGCGAACCGCTCGAGGTTCCGGGTCTGCTCGACGTGCAGACGGACTCGTTCCAGTGGCTGATCGGGGCACCGGAGTGGCGCGAGAAGGTGGCCGAGCTGACCGGCACGTCGCCCAAGGGCGGCCTCGAAGAGGTGCTCGAGGAGCTGTCGCCGATCGAGGACTTCTCCGGCTCGATGTCGCTGTCGTTCTCCGACCCGCGGTTCGACGATGTCAAGGCGCCGGTCGAGGAGTGCCGCGACAAGGACATGACCTACGCCGCGCCGCTGTTCGTCACCGCCGAGTTCATCAACAACAACACCGGTGAGATCAAGAGCCAGACGGTGTTCATGGGTGACTTCCCGATGATGACCGAGAAGGGCACCTTCATCATCAACGGCACCGAGCGGGTGGTGGTCTCCCAGCTGGTGCGCTCGCCGGGCGTGTACTTCGACGCCAGCATCGACAAGTCCACCGAGAAGACGCTGCACTCGGTCAAGGTCATCCCGGGCCGCGGCGCCTGGCTGGAGTTCGACGTCGACAAGCGCGACCTGGTCGGCGTGCGCATCGACCGCAAGCGCCGTCAGCCGGTCACCTTGCTGCTCAAGGCGCTGGGCTGGACGTCCGAGGCGATCCGGGAGCGGTTCGGCTT
>CAYNJD010000205.1:0-6402 GCA_964397355.1 uncultured Mycobacterium sp.
GACGCCGTCGACCGCATCGACGCCGCGGCGACAAGCCTGGGGCTGTCCCGCAACGAGTACCTGCGCCGCAAATTCGAGCAAGCCGTCCCCCAGCCCGCCGAGGCGACAGTCACCGCCGAGGACTGGCGGCGGTCGGCTGAGACCTTCACCGATTTGGCCGACCCCGACATCATGGCGCACGCGTGGCGGTGAAGCACTGGCTCATCGACAAGTCCGCGTACGCCCGTCTGCAACTGGGGCAGGCCACCAACGTCGACGAATGGAATGCGCGGATCGGCCGTGGCTTGGTTCGGCTCGCCACGATCACCCGGCTCGAGCTTGGCTATTCGGCCCGCACCGGCGAGGGTAGCCGACGCCAATTCGCGTCGCCTCCGCTGGCGCTGATGCCGCTGGAGTACCTGACCCCGGCCATCGAAGACCGGGCGTTGGAAGTCCAACTGCTCCTCGCCGATCGAGGACAGCACCGTGCGCCGTCGATCCCGGACCTACTGATTGCGGCGACTGCGGAGAAGACCGGCCTGACCATCTTGGCGTCGGACAAGGACTTCAACCTCATCGCCGCAATCACCGGTCAGCCCGTCGACACCCTGTCCTGACCACGATTACGCGTCAGCCCGCCACCCCGTCACTGAGCACCCGCGGCGTCGGGTTGGTGGCCGCGCGCGCCGATGCGATGCAGTTCAACACCCCGTGCAACTCGTGCTGCTCACGCACGACGGCCTCATCGAACCGGGTGACGAACACGCCCCGGTGGTAGAGACTGGCCAGCATTCCCTGGTGCTCGAGTTGGTCGATCGCCTGCTGCACCGGCAGCCGGCTGACCCCCAGGGCCGCCGCGATCGCATCACGGTTGATCCGATCGCCGCTGCGCAGCTCGCCGGCCAGCACCAGGTCGACGATGTGATTGACGACCAGGTCCTTCTCTTTGACCCCGTACTTCTTCGGCATACCAACACCTAGCCGGAAGTGTCGTCCGACTTCTCCCCCGACGAATCTGCCTGCGGCAGCAGCTCCTCCAGCGTCGAACGCGGAATCCGGCGAAATGCCCGCTTGGGCCGATTGGCATCCAGGATCGCCACCTCCAGGGTCCCCGGACCCAGGTCACGCTGCTCGCCGCCGTTGCCGGCATCGGTCGCTTTCAAGGCGTCGACGGCGATGTGCAGCGCGTCGGCCAATGCGGCGTTCTCGGTGTAGGACTCCTTGAGCGCGGCGATCACCGGCTCGGTGGTGCCGCCCATCACCACGTAGTGCGGCTCGTCGGTGATCGACCCGTCGTAGGTGATCCGGTACAGCTCAGGGGCTTTGGTCTGACCCTGGTAGGCCACCCCGGCCACGCACAACTCGACCTCATACGGCTTGGCCTGTTCGGTGAAGATGGTGCCGAGAGTCTGGGCGTAGACGTTGGCCAACTGGCGGGCGGTGACGTCGCGACGGTCGTAGGCGTAGCCGCGGGTGTCGGCGAACTGGATCCCGCCGCGGCGCAGGTTCTCGAACTCATTGATCCGGCCCGCCGCGGCGAAACCGACGCGGTCGTAGAGCTCGCTGATCTTCTGCAGTGAGCGCGAGGGGTTCTCGGCGACGAACAGCACCCCGTCGGCGTAGGCCAGCGCCACCACGCTGCGGCCCCGGGCGATACCTTTGCGCGCCAGCTCGCCGCGCTCGCGCATCGCCTGTTCGGGCGAGATGAAATACGGGAAGCTCATTTCTTACCCCGCTTGCTCTGCTGCCCCGAATCCCCTCCGCGCGTTCGGCTCTCGATGATCTCCCGGGCCAGCTCGGCGATGCGCTGCTCGGCGATGTCGGCGGCGCCGTCGGCGTCGATGGACACCGCCGTCGGGTAGATGCCGCGCACCAGATCCGGTCCGCCGGTGGCAGAATCGTCGTCGGCGGCGTCGTACAGCGCTTCGACGGCCACCCGCAGCGCCGAGTCGGCGTCGGTCACCTGAGCGTAGAGCTTCTTCATCGACGACTTGGCGAACACCGATCCGGAGCCCACCGCCTGGTAGCCCTCCTCCTCGACGTTCCAGCCGCCCGCGGCGTCGAACGACACGATGCGCCCGGCGTGCTGCGCGTCGGTGTCGTCGATGTCGTAGGCCACCAGCAGCGGCAGCGCCAGCAAGCCCTGCATCGCCGCACCCAGGTTGCCGCGCACCATGATCGCCAGCCGGTTCACCTTCCCGGCGAACGTCAGCGGCACCCCTTCGAGCTTCTCGTAGTGCTCCAGTTCGACGGCGTAGAGCCGAGCGAACTCGACGGCGACCGCCGCGGTGCCGGCGATGCCGGTGGCGGTGTAGTCGTCGGTGATGTAGACCTTCTGGACGTCGCGCCCGGCGATCATGTTGCCCTGCGTGGAGCGCCGGTCACCGGCCATCACCACGCCACCGGGGTATTTCAGCGCGACGATGGTGGTGCCGTGCGGCAACTCAGCGCCGGTGCCGGAGGTCAGATTCGCGTTTCCCGTCGGCAAGAGATCCGGTGCCTGGCGGCGCAGGAAATCCGAGAACGACGACAGGTCTACCGGGTTGGACGGCAGCCCCGGAAGTGCGGAAGTGGCGGGAAGGCGGTCATGGAACGGCCAGCTCACTGGCCGCCCTTTTGCACGTAGGCGCGCACGAAGTCCTCCGCGTTCTCTTCCAGCACGTCGTCGATCTCGTCGAGCAGGTCGTCGGTCTCACCGGCCAGCTTCTCGCGACGCTCCTGGCCGGCGGCCGCGGGACCGGTGGCGTCGTCCTCGTCGCCCCCGCCACCGCCACGCTTGGTCTGCTCTTGAGCCATCGCTGCCTCCTGCATCTCCATCGGCCCCCGCATCACGCGCACGCCGGTTTCTCCACCCTACCGTCGGGACCGATCCGGACGCGGACTAAGACGCGCGACTGTTACGTGGTGAGTTGTTCGACCAGTTCAGCCGCGCTGTTCGCCGAGTCCAGCAGCTCCCCGACGTGGGCCTTGCTGCCGCGCAGCGGCTCCAGGGTGGGAATCCGGACCAGCGACTCGCCGCCCAGGTCGAAGATCACCGAGTCCCAGCTGGCCGCGGCGATGTCGGCGCCGAACCGGCGCAGGCACTCGCCGCGGAAGTAGGCGCGGGTGTCGGTCGGCGGATTGTCCACCGCGTCGAGCACCTGCTGCTCGGTGATCAGCCGCTTCATGGAACCGCGGGCGACCAGCCGGTTGTACAGGCCCTTGTCCAGCCGGACGTCGGAGTACTGCAGGTCGATCAGGTGCAGCCGCGGCGCCGACCAGCTCAGGTTCTCCCGCTGCCGGAAGCCCTCCAGCAGCCGCAGCTTGGCCGGCCAGTCCAGCAGGTCGGCGCACTCCATCGGGTCGCGTTCGAGCTGGTCGAGGACCCGGGCCCAGGTTTCCATGATGTCGGTGGCGCGCGGATCGGGATCCCGGGCGTCGACCAGCTTGGCCACCCGCTCGAGGTAGATGCGTTGCAACGCAAGGCCGGTCATCTCCCGGCCGTCGGCCAGCGCCACGGCGGCCCGCAACGTCGGGTCGCGGCTGATCACGTGCACCGCGCGCACCGGGCGGGCCAGCGCCAGATCGGTCAGGTCGATCCCGTGCTCGGGCCCCTCCTCGATGAGGTCGAGCACCAGGGCGGTGGTCCCCAGCTTCAGATACGTCGACGTCTCGGCCAGGTTGGCGTCACCGATGATGACGTGCAACCGGCGGTACTTGTCGGCGTCGGCGTGCGGTTCGTCGCGGGTGTTGATGATGCCGCGTTTCAGCGTGGTCTCCAGGCCGACCTCGACCTCGATGTAGTCCGCACGCTGCGAGAGCTGGAACCCCGGTTCGTCACCGGCCGGGCCCAGCCCGACGCGACCGGACCCGCAGATCACCTGCCGGGACACGAAAAACGGAGTCAGCCCGGCGATGATCGCCGAGAACGGCGTCTGCCGACTCATCAGGTAGTTCTCGTGGGTGCCATAGGAGGCGCCCTTGTTGTCGATGTTGTTCTTGTAGAGCTGCAGCTTGGCCGCGCCCGGCACGCTGGCGACATGGCGGGCGGCGGCCTCCATCACCCGCTCACCGGCCTTGTCCCAGATCACCGCGTCCATCGGGTCGGTGACCTCGGGCGCGGAGTACTCCGGGTGGGCGTGGTCGACGTAAAGCCGCGCCCCGTTGGTCAGGATCATGTTGGCCGCGCCGACCTCGTCGGCGTCGATGATCGGCGGCGGGCCGCTCGAGCGGCTCAGGTCGAAGCCACGGGCATCCCGCAGCGGCGACTCCACCTCGTAGTCCCAGCGGGTGCGCTTGGCACGCGGAATCCCGGCGGCGGCGGCATAGGCCAGCACCGCCTGGGTGGAGGTGAGAATCGGGTTCGCGGTCGGATCCGACGGCGATGCGATGCCGTATTCGACTTCGGTTCCGATGATCCGTTGCATCGCCCCAGCCTAGGCGAGGGCGTCGGCGGCCAGCGCGGGTGGCGCGGGGCCCCGCGGCTGAACCACTTTGGCGCTCCGGCCAGAAGCCGCGTGCTATGGGTCGGTACGCAGCGTCCGGTGGGCCATCTCCTTGGCCGCGGCGATGATGGCGTCGGCGTCCGGTTCGGCATTGGCAAGGTACGCGGCGTTCAGCAGCCCGTCGGCGGCGTAGTACAACAGCGCGGCCGTGGTGGGCGGATCGGCCACGGCGGCGGCGCCGGCGGCCACCGCGGCGGCGATGGTGTCGGCAAGCAGCGTGATGACTTTCGCATCGGCCAGCCGCAATTGGCGCAATCCGTCGCCGGATGCCTGGGAGAACACCGCCCGATGCAGCGCCGCGTTGGCGATGTCGTAGCGGATCATCTGCTCTATCAGCGCATCCAGCGCCGCGGACCAGCCGGGGGCCGCCGGCGCCGCCGTGTCCAGCTGCTGTCGCACGGTTGCCAGGAAGCCGTCGAGATAGTCGGCCCACAGCCGGGCCAGCAGGTGATCTTTGGAGTCGAAGTACAGGTAGAAGGTTCCCTTGGCGACCTGAGCCGCCTCGGTGACCTTTTCCACCGTCAACTCGGTCGGGCCGTCGGCCAGCAGCAGTCCCCGGGCCACCTCCAGCAACTGGCGTTCCCGTTGCGCCGCGGGCAGCGTGGTTCGCCGCCTTTCGGATCGCTGCTGCGCCAAGGCATGTCTCCTTTCCCCGAGTCCGGTGCCGCCGTGCGGATCGATCGTGCCGGACACGTTTGACAGCCCCGTGGGCCACGGCTACGGTAACATGACTGACGGTCAGTCAGTTCGATCGGGGCAAAAAGGAGACTCGAATGGCAACAACACAGGTCGCTACCGGTCATGACAGCGCCGCCGAGGCCCGCAGCAGCGCCCTGAGCCTGATGGCCATCGGCCGGGTGATCCTGGCCGTGGTCTCACTGGTGGCACCGCGGCACTTCGCCAAGATCCTCGGGGTCACACCGTCGGCCGAACTGACCTACATGACCAGGATCTACGGCGCTCGCGCGTTCGCGATGGGCCTGGGCTACCTCACCAGCGGCACCACCGAACGCCACCGCTGGAAGCGCCTCTCGCTGGTGGTGGACACCACCGACACCGTCAACGGCTTCGCCCACCTCGTCCGCCGCGATCTGCCGCTGCGCGCGGCGCTGAGCATGGTCGCTCTCACCGGAAGCTATGCGGCCATCGGCGCGACGAACGTGGCGACCGAGCAGTTCCGGTAGAGCCGGCGATTACAGGTACTGCCCCAGATTGGACTCGGTGTCGATCGCCCGGCTGGCACTCGAGCTCTTGCCGGTGACCAGGGTACGGATGTAGACGATCCGCTCCCCCTTCTTACCCGAGATCCGTGCCCAGTCATCGGGATTGGTGGTGTTGGGCAGGTCCTCGTTCTCGGCGAACTCGTCGACGATCGAGTCCAGCAGGTGCTGGATGCGCAGGCCCGGCTGGCCGGTCTCCAGCACCGACTTGATGGCGTTCTTCTTCGCCCGGTCGACGACGTTCTGGATCATCGCCCCGGAGTTGAAGTCCTTGAAGTACATGACTTCCTTGTCACCGTTGGCGTAGGTGACCTCCAGGAAACGGTTGTCGTCGATCTCGGCGTACATCCGGTCGACGACCTTCTCGATCATCGCCTTGATGCAGGCCGCCCGGTCGCCACCGAACTCGGCGAGATCGTCGGCGTGCACCGGCAGGCCCTCGGTGAGGTACTTGGAGAAGATGTCCTGCGCGGCTTCGGCATCCGGACGTTCGATCTTGATCTTGACGTCGAGGCGGCCGGGCCGCAGGATCGCCGGGTCGATCATGTCCTCACGGTTGGAGGCACCGATCACGATGACGTTCTCCAGCCCCTCCACGCCGTCGATCTCACTGAGCAGCTGCGGAACCACGGTCGTCTCCACGTCGGAGGACACACCGGTGCCGCGGGTGCGGAAGATCGAGTCCATCTCGTCGAAGAACACGATCACCGGGGTGCCCT
>CAYNJD010000206.1:0-6323 GCA_964397355.1 uncultured Mycobacterium sp.
TTCGGCGGCAGCGTGGCGGCGCTTCGTCTCACCGAGAAGGGTTACCGGGTCGCCGTTTTGGACATGGGCCGACGGTGGGCGCCGGCCGATTTCCCGCCCAACAACTGGCACGTCCGCAAGGCGATGTGGGCGCCGAAACTGGGCTGCTTCGGTCCGCAGCGGCTGACCGTGCTCGGCAAGACATTCATCGCCAGTGCCGTCGGTGTCGGTGGCGGGTCGTTGATCTACGGCAACACCCTCTATGAGCCGTTGCAGCGCTTCTACACCGACCCGCAGTGGGCGCACATCACCGACTGGCAATCCGAACTCGCGCCGTACTACGACCAGGCTCGGCGGATGCTCGGGGTGACACCCACTCCGCACACCACGCCGGCCGATGAGGTGTTGCTGGCGGTGGCGCGCGACCTCGGCGTCGAGGACACCTACCACCCCACCAACGTCGGGGTGTTCTTCGGCGACGAACCCGGCAAGACCGTCGAGGATCCGTTCTTCGGTGGCGCCGGCCCGCCCCGCGCGGGCTGCATCGGCTGCGCACAGTGTTTCACCGGTTGCCCGCACAACGCCAAGAACACCACCGAGACCAACTACCTGTATCTGGCCGAACACGCCGGCGCGCAGCTCCATCCGCTGACCATGGTCACCGATGTGCGCCCCAACGGCGACGGGTACGTCGTGAGCACGGTGCGCACCGGCCGGTGGATACGCAAGCACAGACGGGACTTCACCGCGGGCCAGGTGGTGTTCGCGGCGGCGTCGCTGGGCACCCAGCGACTGCTGCACAAGCTGCGCGACACCGGGTCGCTGCCGCAGCTGTCACCGCGGCTCGGCGAACTGACCCGCACCAACTCCGAAGAGGTGCCGGTGGTATTGGCGCCCGACCGGGACGACTTCGCCCAGGGGGTGGCGATCACCTCCTCGATCCACCCGGAGGCCAACACCCATGTCGAGGTGTGCCGCTACGGCAAGGGATCCAACCTGTTGTCGATGATGGGCACCCACCTGATAGACGGCGGGCCGTGGCGTTTCGCCCGGTTATTGCTGACCATCATGCGCCAGCCCGGGCTGCTGTTACGCAGCCTGTTCCCGCGTCACGCCTCGGAGCATTCGATCATCGTGCTGGTGATGCAATCGTTGGACAACTCGCTGACGACCTACCGCAAACGCGGCTTGTTCGGCACCCGGATGACCGCCAAACAAGGGGTGGGACAGCCCAATCCGGACTGGATCCCGATCGCCCACGACGTCGCCCGCCGGATGGCGGACAAGGTCGGCGGGGTCGCTGGCGGAACCTACCTCGACGCACTCAACATTCCGTTGACCGCACACTTCATCGGTGGCTGCCCGATCGGCGACTCCCCGCAGACCGGGGTCATCGACCCCTACCAGCGGGCCTACGGTCACCCCGGCCTCCACGTCGTCGACGGCTCGGCGATCACCGCCAACCTGGGTGTCAACCCCTCGTTCACCATCACCGCGCAAGCCGAGCGGGCGATGGCGTTCTGGCCCAACAACGGTGAGCCAGATCCCCGTCCGCCGCTCGGGGAACCCTACCGGCGCATCGCAGCCGTGCGGCCCCACCATCCGACGGTGCCGGACAGTGCCCCCGGCGCGCTGCGGTTGCCGCTATCGCCGGCCTGACGGCGGCGCGTTACCGGGGTGGCAGACCCGCGTACCGGGCCAGGTGCCGATCGCGGGAACCGAACTGGTACTCGATCGCGGTGAGCCGTTTGAAGTAATGGCCGACGGCCAGTTCCTCGGTCATGCCCATCGCGCCGTGCAGTTGCACCGCACTCTGCCCGACGAAGCGGGCGGCGCGCGCGATAGTCGCCTTGGCCGCCGACACCGCCCGAGCCCGCTCGGCCGGCTCGGCGTCCAGCTTCATCATTGCCAGATGCTGTGCGGCGACAGCCTGTTCGACCTCCAGGTACATGTCCACCATCCGGTGCTGCAACACCTGGAACCGCCCGATCGGCTGACCGAACTGCTGGCGCTGCTTGGAGTACTCCACGGTGTCGGCCAGCACCCGCCGCAGGCAGCCCACCGCCTCGGAAACGATCGCGGCGGTGGCCTCGTCCACGGTGTGCTCCAGCGCCGGGTATGCCTCGCCCTCGGCGCCCAGCAGCGCGTCGGCCGGCAGCCGCAGGCCGTCGAACGTCAGGTCGGCGGCCCGGCGGTCATCGATGGTGCGCAGCGATTCCACGGTGAGACCCGGTGCAGCGGAGTCGAAATCGACCAGGAACAGTGACACCCCCGCGGTGTCCCGTTGCGCGCCCGAGGTGCGTGCCGTCACCAGCAGGTGGGTCGCGATCGGTGCGGCCGACACCGCGATCTTGACGCCGTCGAGCACCCACTGGTCGCCGTCGCGGCGTGCGGTGGTGGCCGCGTTATGCCAACTGCCGGCCGACGCCGGTTCCTCGGCGGCGACGGCAACGACCGCATCGCCGAGCACGATTCGATTCAGCAGCTCCTCGGCACG
This sequence comes from uncultured Mycobacterium sp., assembly GCA_964397355.1. GTDB lineage: Bacteria > Actinomycetota > Actinomycetes > Mycobacteriales > Mycobacteriaceae > Mycobacterium. Next base: position 2,477 of record CAYNJD010000206.1, read on the forward strand.
CGGGCCGCCGGTGCGTTGCAGCAGCCCCCCGGCCAGCACCACGGTTTCGGTGAACGGCTCGACGACCAGCGCATGCCCGAGCGCCTCGGTGATGATCATCAACTCGGTTGCGCCACCGCCCAGCCCGCCCACGCTTTCGGGCATTGTCGCGCCGAGGATGCCGAGGTCGTCGGCGAAGGCCCGCCAGATGTCCGGCTGCCAGCCGGCCCCGGTCTTGGCCGCCGTGCGGCTGGACTCCAGGTCGTAGCGGTCGGCGAGAAACTTGCCGACGGTGTCGCGCAGCAGTTGCTGTTCGTCGGTGAACGAGAAGTCCATCTATAACCCCAATGCCGCTTTGGCCAGAATGTTGCGTTGAATCTCGTTGCTACCGGCGTAGATCGAGCCGGCCCGGTCGTTGAAGTAGCGCAGCGGGGCCACCGCCTGCCACGGCTCGCCGCTGACGTAGTCGTGCGCGGGCGCGACGAAGTCGGGAACCGGGCCGCCGGGCATGGTCGCGTGCGGCTGGTAGAGCCGGCCGCGGGGTCCGGCCGCCTCCAGCGCCAGTTCGGTGATCTTCTGGCTCAGCTCGGTACCCAGGATCTTCAGCATCGAGGCCGCGGGCCCCGGGTTATGGCCCTTGGCGAGCGCGGCGATGGTGCGGAACTCCAGGATCTCCAGGATGTCGGTGCGGACCCGGGCGTCGGCCAGCCGCAGTGCGAATACCGGATCATCGGCCAGCGCGGTGCCGTCCGGGCCGGGCTGGCCGGCGGCCTGTTCGGCGACCGCATCCGCCCACACCTGCAGCATCGGGGCCATCGCGCCGCCGCGCTCGAAGTTCAGCAGGTACTTGGCGACGGTCCAGCCGTCGTCGATCCGGCCAAGCACGTTGGCTTTCGGCACTCGCACCGAGTCGAAGAACACCTGGTTCTGCACCTCTTCACCGGAGGTCATCACCAGCGGGCGGATCTCGATGCCCGGTGTCGTCATGTCGATCAGCAGGAAGGTGATGCCCTCCTGCTTCTTCCCGGTTTTCGACGTGCGCACCAGGCAGAAGATCCAGTTGGCTTGCGCGGCGTGGGTGGTCCAGATCTTGCTGCCGGTACACACCAGGTGGTCACCGTCGTCCACCGCCGCCATCGACAGCGACGCCAGATCCGAGCCGGACTCCGGCTCCGAGTAGCCCTGGCAGAAGAACACCTCACCGGTGAGGATCCGGGGCAAAAACCAGTCCTGCTGCTCGTCGGTGCCGAACCCGATGATGGCGTGGGCCACCATCCTGATGCCCATCGGCGAGAGCGCGGGGGCGCCGGCCAGCGCGCACTCCCGGCTGAAGATGTAGTGCTGCAACGGCGTCCAGTCGCAACCGCCGTATTCGACCGGCCACGCCGGCGCGGCCCAGCCCCGCTCGTGCAGGATCGCCTGCCAGGCCATGCTCGCCTCGTGGTCGGCGTAGACGCTGGTCATCAACTGACCGGCACGGCGCAGTTCCGGGGTCAGGTGCTCGTCGAGGAAGGCGCGAACCTCGTCGCGGAACTTCGCGTCCTCGGCAGACCAATCCAGATCCATCACCGCCTCCTAGGCGTAGTTCTTGAGGTTCTTGCGCAACAGCGGTTTGAGCACCTTGCCGCTGGCGTTGCGCGGCAGCTCGTCGATCAGCACCAGTTCCTTCGGATGCTTGTAGCGCGCCAGCCGGTCGTTGAGGAAGGGTTCGAGTTCGCCCAGTGTCAGCGACTCGCCATCGGCCACGACCGCCACGACGGCCACCGGGACCTCACCCCAGCGCTCATCGGCGCGTCCGATCACGGCGGCCTCCCGGATCCGCGGGTGCTCGAAGAGCACGTTCTCCACCTCGGCGCAGTAGATGTTCTCGCCGCCGGAGATGATCATGTCCTTCTTGCGGTCGACGACGTAGACGAAGCCCTCGTCGTCGACCCGCACCAGGTCACCGGAGTGGAACCAGTCGCCGGCGAACGCCTCGGCGGTGGCCTCCGGCTTGTTCCAGTAGCCCTGCATCAGGGTCGGCCCGCGGTAGACGATCTCGCCGATCTCACCGGGCGGCACGTCGTTCATGTTCTCGTCGACCACGCGTGCGGCGATCGTCGGGATCACCTTGCCCACCGAGCCGAGTTTGCGGATCGCGTCGGCGCCGTTGAGCACGCAGGTGATCGGCGACATCTCGGTCTGGCCGAACACCGCCACGTTGAGCGCGTCGGGGAAGGTCTCCGCCATCGCCCGCAGCACCGCATCCGAGGCGGGCGCCGCACCCCAGCTGATCACCTCCAGGGCCAGATCCCGTTGCCGCACAGTCGGATCAGCGCAGATCAGCTGCCATTGGGCCGGGACCAGGAACACCGACGTGGCCCGCTCGCGCTCCCAGGCGTCCAGGGTCTCGGTGGCGTTGAACGCCCCGAGCGGGTGGATGACCGTCTTGGTGCCGAGCACCAGATTGGGTGCGATGCTGCCCAGACCGGCGATGTGGAACAGCGGTGCGGCGCAGAAATAGACGCTGTCCGGGCTGGTCCGCAGCGCCTGGATGCAGGTCAGTGACTGGGCCTGCAGGTTGGTGTGCGACAGGATCGCGCCCTTGGGGCTTCCCGTCGTCCCCGAGGTGTACATGATCAGCGCCGGGGTGTCTTCGGGGATATCGGTGCCGGGGTGCGGGTTTCCCGTCTCGGCGATGAGCGATTCGTACTCGTCGCCGAGCACGACGGCCACATCGAGTCCGGCGCTGTTCTTGCGGACCGCGTCGATCAGCGGCGCGAGCATCTGGTCGGTGATGACGCCCTTGGCGCCGCTGTCGGAGACGATGTAGCTGATCTCGGGGTCGGTGAGCCGGAAGTTGACCGGCACGGCGATGGCCCCCAGGGCGTTGATCGCCAATACCGACTCGATGTACTCGGTGTGATTGAGCATCACGATCAGCACGCGGTCGCCGAACCCGATCCCGCGACGGAACAGCGCGTCGGCGAGCCGTTCCGAGCGATCCCGCAGCTGCCGCCAGCTGGTGTCGGTGCCCCGGCAGCGGAAGGCCACCGCATCGGGACGCATCTCGGCGTGGATCGCCACCTGGTTCATCCAGTGGTTACGGCGCGACCGCAGCGGCTGACCCGTCATTCGGCGAACACCGCCTTTCGTTTCTGCAGCATCGCCGCCGCGCCTTCGAAGAAGTCCGGGGAGCCCAGCAGCTCCACCTGGCCGGCCTTCTCGCGGTCCAGTGCGGCACTCAGCGATGCGAGGCCGGTGGCGTTGAGCGCCTTCTTGGTCAATTCCAGGGCGCGGCGCGGTCCGTGCGCCAGCTTCTCGGCGGCCGCCTCGACCTTGGCGTCCAACTCGGCGTCCGACAGCACCGCGTTGATCAGGCCGGCATCCCGGGCGGCGGCCGCAGGTAGCCGTTCGCCGAGCAGCGCCATCTCATTGGCCAGGGCGCGTCCGGCCGCGGCGGCGATCAAGGCGGTGGTGCCGCCGTCGGGCATCAGGCCGATGTTGGTGAACGACAGCAGGAAATAGGCGCTCTCGGCGGCGTAGACCAGATCGGCGGCCAGCGCGATTCCCACGCCGACGCCGGCGGCCGGTCCGTTGACCCGCGCGATCACCGGCACTGGGGTTTCGGCGATCGCCGTCACCAGCCGGCCGGCGCAGTCCATCACCTGTTCGGGGGTGACGCCACCGGCCGCGGCGGACAGGTCGGCGCCGGTGCAGAACGCCTTGCCTTCGCCGGTGATCACGATCGCCCGCACGTCGTCGGCCGCGTCGGCGAACACGTCACCGAGCGCCGCCATGGTGGCGTAGTCGATCGCGTTGAGCCGCTCGGGATTGGTCAGCGTTACCCGCAGCACCCGGCCGTCACGCGTCGCGGTGAGTTTGGCGG